>JANNBG010000230.1:0-4218 GCA_031385205.1 Rhodobacterales bacterium | reverse complement strand
CACGGTCTTTCACAGGCGATCATGGTCTGCACGGGGTCGGAGGCGAACGACATTGCCATCCGCATGGCGCAGGCGATGACGGGCAAGACGGGGATGATTGCGACGGATAACACCTATCACGGCAACACCGCCTTGGTTAGCCAGTTATCCACGCGCAAACCGCCCATTGGTGGCTATGCGCCATGGGTACGGCTGGTGCCGTCGCCGGATACATTGTCCCCGTTGGGGGGCGATGCTTTGACCCAAGGCGCGGTGTTTGCAGGCCAAGTGCAGGCGGCGATTGATGATCTGGAGGTGCAGGGGATTGGCTTTGCGGGCATGCTGTTTTGCCCGGTATTTGCGAATGAAGGCCTGCCGGATTTGGCTGATGGGTTCCTTGGGCCCGTGATGGAGGTTGTGCGGCGCGCAGGTGGCGTGGTGATTGCGGATGAGGTGCAACCCGGTTTGGGCCGGGTGGGCAGCCATTTCTGGGGGCATGACCACATGGGAATCGTGCCGGATGTGGTGACGGTGGGCAAACCGATGGGCAACGGGCACCCGGTGGCGGCGGTGATTGCACGGCCGGATGTGATGGCGGCGTTTCGCAATGCGTTCAGCTATTTCAACACGTTCGGCGGCAATGCGGTATCGGCGGCGGCCTGCATGGCGGTGCTGGATGTGATTGCGGATGAAGGGTTGCAGGAGAATGCGGTGACGACCTCGGCCTATCTGACGGAGAGGTTGCGGGGGTTGCGGCACCCATATCTGGCGAACGTGCGGTCTGTGGGGCAGTTTTACGGGGTGGAGTTTGTGCAGGATGGCGCACCTGCGACGGCGTTCGTGGCGGACCTGATTGAGGACATGGTGGCGCGGGGGTTTATCCTGAACAAAATCGGCAAGCGTGGCAATACGCTGAAAATCCGCCCGCCGATGGTGTTTGGCCGGGAACATGCGGATTTGCTGGTGGATGCATTAGGGGCGGCACTTGGGCGAGGCTGAGGTTGCGGCGAGCCATTGGGGCGGGCAGATCATACGGCTGATCCGCAACCGGGAAAATGCGGTGTATGAAATGGCGGTGCCCACAGGCCGGGCGGCATTGCGATTGCACCGAATGGGGTATCAGAACCCGGATGCGGTGCGGTCGGAGTTGTGGTGGTGTGCTGCACTGGCGGATGCGGGGGTGGCGGTCGCAGCACCTTTGGCCTCGGTATCAGGTGATCTGCTGGTAACCCTGCCATCAGGGCGGCTGGCATCTTGCATCGCGTGGGTAGACGGGGAACCCTTGGGTGAGGCGGGGGTGGTGTTTGTGGGGGATCAGGTGGCAAGGCACCATGCTTTGGGGCGGTTGGTCGCACAGGTGCATCGGGCGACGGATGCTTTGGTCCTGCCGGATTGGTTCACGCGGCCTGCGTGGGATGTGGATGGGCTGACCGGGGATGCGCCGTTCTGGGGGCGGTTCTGGGAGCATCCGGCGCTGACTGTGGATGAGGCGGGCGTGTTGTCTGACGCGCGGGCGTTTCTGCGCGATTGGCTGCTGGGGTTGGATCAGCCGGATATGGGGCCGATCCATGCGGATGTTTTGCGGGAAAACGTGCTGGTTGATGGCACGCGGGTATCGCTGATCGACTTTGACGATGCGGGGATTGGGTTCCGCGCCTATGACCTTGGCACGGTGATGAGCCAGAACTTGTATGAGCCGGGCTATGTGGATTTGCGTGATGCGCTGATTGACGGGTATGGTGAAAGTACGGTGCGGCAGGTGGAGGTGTTCACTTTGGCGCGCGTTTTGGCGTCGGTGGGGTGGGCGGCACCGCGCCTGCCTGCGGGCGATGCGGTGCATCGGCGGCACATCGCGCGGGCCGTGATGTGGGCGAAAAGGGTGATGTAAAGGTGGTTCAGACGACCACGTCCAGCGCCTGTTGCACGCCCACACCGAACACCCGCTTGTAGCGTTCGATCTGATCTTTCGGCCCCAGTGCCTTGTTCGGATTATCCGACAGTTTCACCGTCGGCCTGCCATTGGCCGTGACCGCCTTGCACACCAGACTGAATGGCGCCAGCGCATCGCCCGGTGCCAAACCCCGGAAGTCATTGGTTAGCATCGTGCCCCAGCCAAAGCTGACCTTGACCCGCCCGACAAACTGCCGGTGCAACTCCTCGATCTTTTCCACATCCAGCCCGTCCGAAAAGATCACCAGCTTTTTGCGCGGGTCTTCGCCACGGTCCTGCCACCAGCGGATCGCCGTTTCTGCGCCCGTTGCCGGATCACCGGAATCGATTCTGATGCCGGTCCAGTTTGCCAGCCAATCGGGTGCATTGCGCAAAAAGCCGATCGTGCCATAGGTATCGGGCAGCATGATGCGCAGGTTGCCATCGTGTTCTTCCTGCCAATCGGCCAGCACCTGATAGGGCGCTTGCGCCAGTTCGGCATCCGTATTGGCCAGGGCAGAATAAACCATGGGCAATTCATGCGCGTTGGTGCCAATCGCCTCCAATTCGCTGCGCATGGCAATCAGGCAATTCGACGTGCCTGCAAAGGCCTGCCCCAGCCCTTCCTGCATCGCTTGCACGCACCAGTCCTGCCACAGAAAGCTGTGCCTGCGCCGGGTGCCGAAATCGGCGATGCGCAGACCGGGGGTCTGACGCAGGCGTTCGATCTTTTCCCACAGCTTGGTCATCGCGCGGGCATAAAGCACCTGCAATTCAAACCGCCCCATGGTTTCCAGCACCACGCGTGACCGCATTTCCATCAGAATCGACAGGGCGGGAATTTCCCATAGCATAACTTCGGGCCAGCGGCCTTCGAACGTCAACTCGAACTGGCCATCGCGCTTTTCCAAGTGATAGGCGGGCAGGCGCAGGCCTTCGAACCATTCCATGAAATCGGGGCGGAACATCTGACGTTTGCCGTAAAAGGTGTTGCCACGCAGCCATGTGGACTCGCCCCGGCTGAGGCTTAACGTGCGCACATGATCCAATTGTTCGCGCAATTCGCCTTCGTCAATGATATCGGCCATGCGAATGGACGTGGAGCGGTTGATCAGGCTGAAGGTAACCTGGGTGTCGGGCTTGTTGCGGAAAATCGACTGGCACATCAGCAGTTTATAGAAATCAGTGTCGATCAGGGACCGCACGATGGGGTCGATCTTCCATTTGTGGTTCCAGACCCGTGTTGCGATATCGACCATCTTTGCCCCCGTTTTGCCGAGGGTTTATGACAGGCTAAGGCACAAGGTCAAATGGCCATCTTGCGCGTTGGGCTATTACGCAAGGGTGACGCCCGCATCACGCATCAGGACCAGCGCCTCGGTCAGGCCGCCGTTCAGATCAATCGCGCGGCAGGCGGCAAGGTCGACGGTGACGTCATAGCCCAGCTTGCGGGCATCGAGCGCGGAATAGGCCACACAGTAATCGGTGGCGAGGCCGACAAGGGTGAGGTTTTCAACACCACGGCTGCGCAGATAGCCGTTCAGACCGGTTGACGAGCTGCGGTCATTTTCGAAAAAAGCTGAATAGCTGTCAATACTTGGGCGATAACCCTTGCGGATGATGAGGTCGGCGGGATCGGTGTGCAGCCCTGCGTGGAAAGCGGCACCCTGGGTGCCAATGACGCAATGCACTGGCCATAAGACCTGGGGGCCATAGGGCATCTCCGTCATGCTAAAAGGGGCAGCACCGGGGTGGTTGGCGGCGAATGAGGTATGGTTGGCGGGGTGCCAATCCTGGGTCAGGACGCGCACGGGGGCGTCGGCCAAAAGGGCGTTAATGCGGGGGATGATGGCGTTACCTTCGGTGACGGCGAGCAGGCCACCGGGGCAGAAATCATTCTGCACGTCGATCACGATCAGGGCTTGGGTCATGGCAATCTCCGCATGGTTGCAAGATCGGTAGGGATGATGGCAGCAGTGGTCAAGCGGCAGCATGGGCCCTTGCCGTGCGGACCATGAGGATTTAACGCATAATGCCATGCTGATCGTTGCCGCCTTATATCATTTTACACGGCTGGCTGACCCTGATGGGTTGGCGGCACCCTTGCTTGCGCTGTGCAAAGCTATGGGGGTGAAGGGGTCATTATTGCTTGCAAATGAAGGGGTTAACGGCACGATTGCAGGCCCGCGTGATGGGATAGATGCGGTGCTGACGCATCTTCGTGGCCTGCCGGGATGTGGGGATCTGATCCACAAGGAAAGTGCGGCTGTGGTGATGCCGTTTGGGCGCATGAAGGTGCGCGTCAAGGCG
>JANNBG010000213.1:0-2933 GCA_031385205.1 Rhodobacterales bacterium | reverse complement strand
AGATAGCCGCGCACCACGATTTCGACGGGCAGGATGGTCAAACGTTTGCCGATCACCACGTTGGGGTCGGGGTATGAGATCACATGGTTGCCGCAAATATCGCCGGTGCGGTCAAACCAATAGCGCGCGGTCTGGGTCAGGATCTGGCCTTTATGCGGGATGCTGGCAAGGATGCGGTCAAAGGCCGAGATGCGGTCGGACGAGATCAGGATGCGGGTGCCGTTGGGCAGATCATAACAATCGCGCACCTTGCCGAAATAGGGGTTCGGCAGTTCGGGAATTTTCGCATGGGGCAGGGTGCGCATGGGGGCTCCAGATTTGTCGCCTTGTCAGGTGGCAGGACCAGCGTGTCAACCCGTCAGCCCATGCTGCGTGTGCCAGTCGGCCAGGCTGCCATCGGGGTATTTCTGAAACTGCTGGTCGCCACCCTGCAATTCCACGGGCACCCAACCCGGTTTGCTGGCCAGCATGATGTGCCAATGCTGCGGCGAAATGGGCAGGGGTGTGTCAATGGCCGACGCCTGCGGATGCACCTGCGAAGGCCATGTCGCATCATACAGCCACAACGGACTGCCACACAGGCCGCAGAAGTTGCGCTGGCCCGTGCTCTGCGTCACTACACCCGCCGCATCGGTCATCATTGCGCGGTAAACCCGCAGGTTTTCCGCCCCGGTGACGTTCAGCGTGGCAAAGTCCGCGCCCAGATTGATCGCATATCCAGCGGACCCTGCCGTTTTGCGGCAAATGCTGCAATAGCAGCGGCAAAACGGTACGGGCTGGGCGGCCTGCACGGTGAATGTCACGGCCTTGCAGTGGCAGGAACCTTCCAGATGCATCGGTTCTGCTCCCTATTGAAATGAAGGTCCGTGCAGGTTCTGCAACCACGCAGGCGTGGCCAACCCAAAAGTGCCCGGATCGTTCAGGTAGATCGCGCCCAGTACCAACACAGCCACGCCCAGCACGGCAAAGCCGATCTTCCACCAGCTGTAGGGGCGTTCGCCCTGCACCTCGCCCGTCTGGCCGTTGACGAGGAAGCGATAGCTTTTGGCGTTGTACTTATAGGCTGCCATCCAGATTGGCAGCAGCACGTGTTTGAACGTCTCATCCCGCCAATCGGTATCGACGCTGTCGATCCGCTGGCTGTCACCGCCAATGTCGGCTTCCACATCGCGCCGGATGGCGGCAGACATCTTGTCTTGCCCCGTGGCATGGCCATCGGCCAGGGGCACCGTATAGCCTTCGGCCTGAAATCCGGCAAGGAAATCAGGGCTGTAGGGTTCCATCTGCGACAAATCCCATGGCGTCAGATCATCACCCAACTGCTGCGGCAGGGTGGTCGATGCCATCACCATTACATCATCAAAATCGCGCGCCACATGGCCGGACACATTGGTCCAGCGGGTGCGCGTGACGCTTTCGGTTTCCTGCTTGCCATCGCGCATCACGCTGCGTGTTTCGGTATAGTTATCGCCGCGCTGGCCCCGGTAATCGCTGGAGGTAGCGGCATCAAACGTCCAGAACGGCACATAGATGCCGTTCATCGCGCGGCCCTTGCGCGCATATTCCAGCAGGGTATTGGGTGCAAACCACAGGCTGCCCATCCACGCAACCAGTGCGCCGCGTGCCTGATTTTCCGTCAACTGGAACGGCACCACGCCTTGCGGTTTTATCAGACGCTGGGTGCCGGTATCAACCACCACAGGCGTTGCACAAAACGGGCATTCGGTGGCGTGTTCCGCCCCCTGGAATTCGACCACGGCCCCGCAGGATGGGCAATGCGTGGTGCGCACCTCCTCCGACGCTGTGGCGGGCAGGTCATCCCGCAGGCCGGTGGCGACGTCATGCTCCACCATCGCGCGGGCGCGTTTGCGGTCTGAGGCGACAGGGATGGCCTGCACATTGCCGCAGTTGGCGCAGACGAGTTGCGCCTGCCCCGGTGCGAACTGCAGATTTGCCCCGCATTTGTCGCAGGGCCAGCGGTTTTCGGTCTGGATTGCCAAGATCAGCCTGCGGGTGGTGGGGGTGGCGGCATTTGGGCCAGAAGGCGGGCAAGCGCGGTTTGCGATGCGGCTTTCCAGCCATCCTGCCCGGCGGTCCAGACCTGCGTCGTGGCCGTCAGCATGCCATTGGCGGCAAGATCGCCTTCGGAAAACGGCCCCTTCGTGCCCCCGTTTTCCGCCACATGCCACATCGTGCCACCGGGTGGCGGCGGTGGTGGTGGCGGTGCTGCTGCCCCTGTTCCCCAAGGCCCCATGTTCTGTGCCATACCCATGCCCATGGCCGCACCCATGCCAGCTGCCGCCATTCCACCCGCGGCTGATGCGGGGTTGGCCATGCCTTCGGCGGCATTGAACTGCATGTATTTGTTCAGATCGCCTGCAATGCCGATGGATGTGCGTTTATCCAGCACTTTCTCAACTTCCTCGGGTAAGCTGATGTTTTCGATATAGAATTCGGGCAGCGTGATGCCATATTCCGCAATCTTGGGCGCAATCGTCGTCATGACCAGCTTGCCCAGATCACCCGTATTCGCCGCCATATCTAAGACCGGAATGCCCGCCGATGCCAGAACCCGGCTCATTTCCTGCAAGATCACGTTGCGGATCTGAAAGCTGATCTCATCTGATGTGAACTCGCCATCCGTGCCCACGATTTCCTTCATGAAGATACCGGGATCGGTCACCCGCATCGAATAGGTGCCAAACGCCCGCAGGCGCACCGGGCCAAATTCCGGATCGCGCGCCATGATCGGGTTTTTGGTGCCCCATTTCTGGTCATTGAATCGCGTGGTGTTGACGAAATACACCTCTGATTTGAACGGGCTTTGAAACCCCTCGCGCCAGCTTTGCAGCGTGGTCATGATCGGCATGTTGTTCGTCTCAAGGATATAAAGCCCCGGCTGGAACACATCCGCAAGCTGGCCTTCATGAATG
>JANNBG010000176.1:0-3743 GCA_031385205.1 Rhodobacterales bacterium | reverse complement strand
TCTCCCGCTCCCGACCCTGCCCCACCGCCCCGCGGTTGTGGTCATTGCCACAATCAGTCTCTGAATTCATGGGTTTTTGGCCTGAAGAAACGCCGCCCAAGCGTCCTGTGACGGACCAGAAGCGAGCCGACCTTAAAGTTTCCTTACCGCCAAAACTCAACCCCTTGATCCAAAACACTTCGCAAAATGTCCCACATGCGGACACAACTCACTTCGCTCTCAACACGCGGTCCAGCACATCCAGAAACCGCGACCGGTCTGCCTTGGAAAACATCTTGCCACCCCCCTGCCGGAACGGGTCCGCACTGCGCAAATCCGTCATCAGATCCCGCGTGGCCAGCACCATGCCGATATTCGCCGCCGTCAGCTCTTCGCCATTATGCTTTACCACCCGCGCCCCTGCCGCCACACATCGGGCCGCCAGCGGAATATCCCCCGTCACCACCACATCACCCACACCCGCCTGTGCCGCGATCCACTTATCCGCCTCATCCGGCCCATCCGCCACAAAGACGCTGTCAACCAACGGGTTCGCCGAAGGCCGTATCCCCCCGTTCGACACCAGTACCATGCGCACCTTTAACCGCGTCACCACCCGCTCCGCCTCTGCCTTGACCGGGCAGGCATCCGCATCAATGAACAGACGTGTCGGCATCAGTCAAAGACCGACATGATCTGTGCCAATGCCTTTTTCCGTTTCGCCACCGCAGGCACCGTCGCATCCGCCGCAGGGTAGCCCACCGGAATGATCATCACCGGCTTTTCATGGGTCGGCCGCGCACACAGATCATTCAGAAATCTCATCGGGTTCGGCGTATGTTCCAGACAGACCAGACCCGCATGATGCAAGGCCGCAATCAGAAACCCCGTCGCAATCCCCACGCTTTCCGGCACATAGTAATTTTTATACCGCGCGCCGTCATCCGTCACGCCATAGCGCTGCGCGAAAACCACGATCAACCACGGTGCCTCCGTCAGATGTGGCTTTGATACCCCCGTCCCGATCGGCTCCAACGCTGCCAGCCATTCATCGCCTGCACCCCCCGCATAGAACGCCCACTCTTCCTCCTCCGCACCCTCGCGAATGCGTTGTTTCATCCCAGCGTCCCCTATCGCCACGAAATGCCACGGCTGATGATTCGCCCCCGATGGGGCCGTCCCCGCCGCCGCAATACACGCCGCAATCACATCCTGCGGCACTGGCGCGCTGGAAAACTGACGTACCGAATGCCGCTGCCGCATGAAGGCCAGAAAACCCTGTGCCGCCCCCAATGCATCCGCACGCACCACCCGGTCCGGCAAGGGGATGGCCTCATAGACAACCTCACCCTTGCGATACATCACCCGCCCCCAATGAACACGCCCGCCGCAAACACCAACGCCCCGCCCAGCACCACCTGAAATGCCGCCCGCAGAAAAGGCGTTTCCATATAGCGGTTCTGAATCCACGCAATCGCCCACAATTCAATAAACACCACCACCGCCGCAATCGACGTTGCCGTCCAGAAATCCGGGATCAGATACGGCAACGCATGCCCCAAGCCCCCCAGCGCCGTCATCACCCCTGATGCCAGCCCCCGCTTCCACGGGCTGCCCCGGCCTGACAGCACCCCGTCATCATGTGCCGCTTCCGTAAACCCCATCGAAATACCCGCACCCACCGATGCCGCAAGGCCCACCAGGAACGTCGTATGCGTATTCTGCGTCGCAAAGGCCGTCGCGAAAATCGGCGCCAAGGTGGACACTGACCCGTCCATCAGCCCCGCCAACCCCGGCTGTACCCATGTCAGGATGAACTGGCGTTTGGCACCAGCATCTTCCTCTACCGCTGGCCCGGCGACATCCGCCTGCAATTCATCCGCCCGCTTTTCGTGCCCCGCCTCTGCCGCCGCCAGATCACCCAGCAGCTTGCGCGTACCTGCATCCTGCGTGCGTTTTGCCGCCGTCTCGTAAAACTGCCGCGCCTCCGCCTCCATCGTATGCACTTCGGCCCGGATCCGTTCCAAACTCAGGTTCGCCGTCAACCACACCGGCTTGCGCGCATAATAGCCCGCCACATGCTCACGCCGGATGAGTGGGATCATCGCCCCGAACCGCGCGCTATGCAGATCAATCAGCCGCTGACGATGCGTGTCTTCCTCTGCCGCCATGCCGTCAAACAAACTGGCGGATGCCGGATAATCCACCCGCAACCGTGCCGCATAATCCCGGTAAATCCGTGCGTCATCCTCTTCTGACGAAATCGCAAGCGCCAGCACCTCTTGCTCCGACAGATCGGCAAAACGCCTGCGATACAGCTGTGATTGAAACATGCGGTCCCCCTGCGGTTGCCAAACACATAGGGCGAAAGCCCCCGCGCGCACAATCGCCGATGGCGCAAAAAAGTGAACTGATAGGTTCAGAATGCTCTTGCATAAGTGAACTGCCCGGTTCATATTCACAACTGAACCGATGCGTTCACTTATGGAGCCGATCATGAAAACCCTGTCCCTGACCCTCGCGCTTTTGACTGCCCTTGCAGCCCCCGCCATCGCCTTTCCCACGGGCGTCGACCTGCCCACCATCACATGGCCCGATCCGGTCGTGGCCAGCCAGTCCTGTGTCGACCCTGCCGCGATTCTTCCTGCAGCATGCAGCACCGACCAGTAAACCTTGCCGGAACCCCTGGGGGCCACTACGGTGGTGCCATGGGGGAACTGATGAGCAAAGACGACGTCATTCGCAAAGGGCGAAAGTACGACCAGGTGCTGGAAGGCGCGCGATCGGTGTTTCTGCGTGATGGGTTTGAAGGCGCATCCGTGGATGACATCGCGCGCGCGGCGGGCGTGTCGAAGGCCACGCTGTATAGTTACTTCCCTGACAAGCGGTTGCTGTTCCTAGAGGTCACGCGCTGCGAATGCGTTCGTCAAACTGAAGAAACAGAGGCGCTGATTTGCGGTGCCACAGACGTGCGCGAAGTGCTGACGATTGCAGCGACGCATCTGGTGGAATTCTTCCTGTCTGAGTTTTCGCTGCGGGTGTTCCGCATCTGCGCGTCGGAAAGCGACCGCTTCCCGGAAATCGGGCGGGCGTTCTTTGAAAACGGGCCTGCAGAAGTGCGCACAAGACTAGCGGCCTATCTGGATTATGCGGAAAGCCATGGGGATCTGGTGGTCGCAGACAAACCGCTTGCAGCAGATCAGTTCATGGAATTGTGCAAGGCAGATCTGTTCCCCAAGGCGATGTTTGGGGTGGGCGAACCCGCAACCGAAGCCGATAAGGTGCGGGTCGCTGTGGGCGCGGTTGAGATGTTTCTCGCGCGCTACGCGGCTAAACCGTCTTAAGGCGGATCGCCAGATTGCCGCCCTGCCCGGTCACCGTGGTGACGTGGCTTTCCTTGCGGATGTAACTGGCCGCCCCATTTTTCGGTAAAACCTCTGCCAAATCGGCGCGCGCCCGCAACAAAGAGACGCATTGCGACATGGACAGGCCACCGGCAGGCAGCGTTTCCTTGAGCGCACGGTCCAAAACGGACAGTGCGGCCAATCCACTGGCGGGGGATTGGGATGCCACAGCCATCGTCGCATCTATCTGAATAAACTGATTGCAGGCCTTGCGAAAGGAATCGGGTGCTTTCACTTCCCCCATACCGATCACCACCCGCCCGCTTTCGCGCAACGCACAGGCTACATGGCGAAAGTCCCCGTCAGACGTGGCAATGATCAACACATCGGCCTGCCCCAGCAGCATGATCGCCATCGCCT
>JANNBG010000158.1:0-1843 GCA_031385205.1 Rhodobacterales bacterium | reverse complement strand
GGTCGATGAACGCCGCCTGCACCCGGCGAAACCCGCCCTCACGCCGCATCCGCGCGGCCACGCTGTGGGCAATGATCGACGGAGCCGGGCTGCGGCCGGACCCGTGGGCCGCAAGGATGACATCGGTTTGCGCAGGCACCGCCGCTGCACGCGCCAAGGCCACAGTCAGATCCTGAATGGCCGGGCTGCAGCCAAATGGCAGCGTGATGCGCCAATCCGCCCCCCCTGCCCGCTGCAAGCGGTCTGGCAATTGTGTGCCGGTAAACCACCCGCAGGCCATGAACAGCGGAAACACCACCCCCCGTGGCCCCAATGCGGCAATCGCTTGCGCCAAGGCACCTTCTTCAGCCAATGTCGCCGCCCCCACCCGCCAGCCCGGCAGATGCAACGCCACCCGTGCCGCCAAATCCACCAGGTCGGCCTGCGCAGGACCAGGGTCCGACGGCTGGCCATGCGTGACGATCAAGGCCTGCAACGCATCATCCGTCAATGAACGCCCGGATCGCCGCTGTATATTCCCCCGGCGCCTGCAGCATCGCAAAATGGCTCAACCCCGGCAGGATCACCGCCTTGGCCCCCGGGATCAGCCCCGCGATTTTCGCCGTGTGGTCCGGCAAGATCGCCTCGTCATGGTCACCCACCACAATCGCCGTAGGGGTCGTAATCGCTGCCACCTGTGCATCTGTCCAGTTCGGCTGCGTCGCCCACATCTCGGATATCTGCCCCACAAACGCGTCAAACTGGTCCGGCGTCGGCGACATCGCTGCGTAATCGACGCCCATCTTCGTGATATAGGCCCCGAACACCGCATCCGTGCCCACGCCCGGGTTCACCCCATCCGTCGTGATGTTGGCCGCATGCGCGAACAGATGGTCCAGCCTTTCGGGATGTGTCATCGCGATATCCAGCCCGATGATCCCGCCATCCGACCAGCCCACCAGATCAACCTTGGCAATACCCAGACTGTCCAGCAGCGCCAGATAATCCGATGCCATCAGGTCATAGCCGTAAGGGTCTGCATTGCGCGTACTGCGCCCATGCCCCCGGCTATCCGCCACAATCACCAACCGGTCCGTCATCAGGTCTGCGACCTGGCCTGCCCACAGGTCCGCATGGCCCAGCCCCCCGTGGATCAGCAACACCGGATCATGCGCACCGCTCGCCACCGCATAGGTCGCGTAATACATGCTGATCCCATTCACCTCTGCCATCCCCGAACTGGCAGCCACCGGCATCGTGGCCGCATCCGGCACGACCGTCCAGCGGTCTTCGGCCATGGCCGGGCTGGCCAGCGCGAGTGTCAGAACAGCAAGACGGATCATTTCAACCTCCCCCAGTTTATGTCATCATTCCATTGATATACCGCGCAAAATCATAATTCGGACGTTCCAGATGGCTCAACGGCCCCGGCGCTGACAGCCCCGCATTCAACCCCTGAAACACCCGCTCCACACAGCCCTTGTCTTCCATATTCACCGCGTCCAACAACACCTTCAACCGCGCGAAACTTTCCGCCGCCTTTGCATCCCGCACAAACTCCGGTGCCAGCCCGCCGCCATACAGCACATTCACATGTGCCGGCCCATCCGGCGTCAGTGACAGGTACCAGAAATACCCCGGTGACAGCGTAATCAACAGCGATGGGTA
The DNA here is from genome assembly GCA_031385205.1 of Rhodobacterales bacterium. Classification (GTDB taxonomy): domain Bacteria; phylum Pseudomonadota; class Alphaproteobacteria; order Rhodobacterales; family Rhodobacteraceae; genus JAAFHS01. The sequence continues at coordinate 196 of JANNBG010000158.1, read as the reverse complement.
GATCGAAATCAACCATGTCGTGCGCCGCTGATCGCCCATCAGCGCTGTGTTATCAGCATGCGCCAAGGTCAAATCCAGCGTGTCATTCTTGATAATCGAATGGTAATTGAACGCAGGCAAGCCTTCCGGGCAACTCATCTTCAACAGGTCCACATGCCCGCCAATCGTGCCCGCATGGCAGACCGGCAGGTGATAG
>JANNBG010000157.1:0-2009 GCA_031385205.1 Rhodobacterales bacterium | reverse complement strand
GGCAAGGGCAACCCGGCGGTAGTGAACGCGATGGTGGCGCGGAAGCTGGGGTTGTAGGGCGCGCCTCGTATTTTTTGGGGCATCATCGCAAAGGAATTGACGCAACGGCAGGCGCTGTTGATAATGATGGCGTTGTTTTGCGTCTTGATGGTGCGTTCGGGCCATCGCCTCGCTGATCCGGGATATTTTTAATGCCATACGCGCGTCTTTACACCTTGGCCGAGATCAAGGGCATGTTGCAGATCTATAAGAATAACTATGCCATTCATGGGGTGAACGCCGCCCATAAGTTTGTCCGTGCGACGCATGCGGCGCATGCTGACGTGCATTCCGGGGCAGATTTTCTGGCCCTGCAGGCGCGGGTGAATACGCCGGGTGAGCCGCGCACGACGGGCACCTATTGGAACGACAGCGATCAGGCGAATGCGACGCTGGAGGTGTTGAATTCACCGGCGGGACAGTTGTTGTTGGCGACGCTGGACAACGCAGCCCTGCCTGCACAGCAAAAACGCGCGGCGATTGATGCGCCGTTGGTGGGCAATTACAAGGTGGCCGAGGCTGTTGATCGCAGCAATGCGCCGGGAACAGCGGGGCATCTGGCGCGGGCTGCTGCGGCGCGGGTGGGGGCGGGGTCGGTGCAGACGGTGCGTTTTGCACTGCGCGGATTTGTCCTGGCGGTGCCGGGGGTTGGTGGCCAGTTGCAGATACAAACGAGTTATCCGTCGGGCTGAGTTGGCGCATCCTGCTATCTGTTGTGTGGAACGGGGTCTTTTGCGCCATATGCGGGGCTGTGGCGGAAAGCCCCTGGTGGGCGACGAAAAGCTGTGCGTTGTCTTGGCCTTGGGGCGGAAGTCTCATAGTTTACGCGAAGGGGTGGGAGACGTCAGATGACTCAGTTTGAATACAAGGTGGTGCCAGCGCCCTTGCGGGGCGAGAAGGCGCGGGGGGCAAAGACGACGGCAGACCGCTTTGCGCTGGCCTTGACCATGGTGATGAACGATCTGGGGCGCGATGGGTGGGAATACGTGCGGGCGGATACGCTGCCGTGTGAAGAACGCGTGGGGTTCACGGGCAAGCAGACGACATTCCAGAATATGCTGGTGTTCAAGCGGGCGGTCGTTTTGGCGGATGCGGTATCAACGGTGATGGTGGCGCTGCCTGCACCCGTGGCCGATGCGCCGGTGATGGTGGCCACACCGCATGATGCGCCGATGCCGGTGGCCCCACCGGTGGCATGGCCGGTAGATGGCACGGCACCGCGTTTAGGGCCGGCACGGGTGGCGGCAGAATAAGGCGTTAGTCCGCCAAGGCGTTGGCGAAGGCTGCCATTGCAGCGTCATCACCAACACTGACGCGGATGCAGCGGTTGAGCGGGGCGACACCGGGCATGCGGACGAAGATGCCCTTGGATTGAAGGCGGGCGAGCAGGGCTGTGGCCTTGTCTGAACTGCCGCAATCCATGGCGACAAAGTTGGTGGCCGAGGGCAGGGGTATCAGGCCGTGCTGCCTGGCGATGTCCGCGAGTTTGGTGCGGGCGGTGGCGACGCGGGCGATGACCTGCGTCAGCCAATCCTGATCCTGCAAGGCGGCCAATGCGCCGGCCTGTGCGATGCGTCCGACGCCGAAATGATTACGCACGCGGTCGAAGGCGGCGATCAGGGGTTGGGGGCCGATAGCATAGCCGACACGCAGGCCTGCAAGGCCATAGCCTTTGGAAAAAGTGCGCAGGCGGATGACGCGGTCATCATTGGGGGCGATGGTAGGGATCGTGCCTGCGGGGGCGAGATCGGCATAGGCCTCGTCCAGCACGAGGAGGGTGCCGAGGGGCAGGGCGTCCAGCATGGCGGTGATGGTGTGGGCGGGATGGTGCGAGCCCATGGGGTTGTCGGGATTGGCGAGGTAGATGAGTTTGGCTTTGGTGGTTTTTGCAGCGGTTAACAGGGCTTTGGGGTCTTCGTGGTTTTCAAGGTAGGGCACGCGGATGAGGGTGCCGCCGTAGCCTGCGACGT
>JANNBG010000125.1:0-8839 GCA_031385205.1 Rhodobacterales bacterium | reverse complement strand
GCTTGCTCTTGCCGACAGTCCCCAAGCCGCGTGCCGGTTGATCCGATCCCCAAATTTGGCAAAGTTTTGGCGCTGTATGATGCGAAAATCTACCCCGCCGGGATAAGCGCGCTGCCTTCGATGATGCTCGGCCTGGCCATCGGCGGACCGGCTGGCTGGCTGATCGAGAGAGACGGCACAACGAGACGCCTGTGAAAGATGGCCACCCAAAAGTGACCATCATGGCGCAATTAGACGAGCCGCTGCCCTTGATTTAAGAATAACGTCTCGAGACCTGTAGCCCGTCTCTCAAGTTTTGCCCACTCTCTTGCGTTTCCAGCGCACCATCAGCCCGCGTATACCTGCCGGAGCGAAGGCATTCCGCTGTTCGGCAAGGAATTCGTCAAAGGTCCGCACGGGTTGCGCCAGCGAGTCGTCCAGCATCGTCGTGCCGGTTTCAGAGCGGGCGAGCGCCATCAGGTCCAATTCCACCACATGCTCGGCCAACCAGTCGGGCATGCAACCTTGGACTCAGGGCTGGCGTCGTCCTCAACGCCGACCTTCCCTTGCCAGTTTTGCGGCGTCAAGTATGAACGACCGGTCTGAGAAAGCCGCAATGCGGCATGCCTCCTATGCCGAACGGCAGGTGAGGGCCGGTAAAGACGGTGATCCAGCCGAAACAAACCGATGGCATATGGTTCGATGCCAAGCGACAGCATCAAGCCTGATGAAGACTTGAGCGCCTATTCGGTCAGCCAATAGTCAAATCCGCGTGGCCAACCGCGCCTTCAGGCGGGACAGCGATTCAGGCGTTATGCCAAGATAGGACGCGAGGTGCCACTGCGGCACCTGCGCGATCTTGCTAGGGAAAGTTTGCAGGAAGGTGGCATAGCGCTGTTCCGGGGTTTGGGTGAGGAACGCGATTTCACGATCCTCCTTTCGCACATAAAGCCATTCTGCAAGCTTGCGCCCCAGCACATGCCATTCGGTGTCTGCATCATAAAGCGCGGTCAGCCGCTTGAAGGGCCAGATCGACACCACGCAATCGGTCACCGCAGCAATGCCGACCCGCGCCGGCTGCGCGCTCACGGCACTTCCGAAAGATGCCGCGAATATCGGGCCTGCGGTAAAGTCTTTTGTCACGTCGTCACCACTTTCGGGAATCACCAGCATGTATCGGATCATGCCGCTGTGAACGAAGAAGAGCGGATGCGTCGTGTCACCCAGTTCCACCAAGAAATCGCCGCGTGCGACATACGATGTGCGTGCGGCGCCCGCAAAGTCCCGCACTTGCTCTGCCGGGGGGCTGGCGAAGCGCGCGATATAGTCTGCGATTTCGTCTGTGGGCCTGCCAATCATCGAATATCCGAAATCCTGTTACCCAACGTCAAGAGCGAATGCCGCCCCCTGCGGTAACCTCCCTGCGCAATCAACTCTCAGGTACGGCGAGGCATGGAATGACAAGAATACCCAATACACCAACAAAAGGCGCCCAGAAAATACCGCGCGGCAGTGCGCCCGTCCTCGAAACTGCATGGTCGCCCTTGTCGATCAAGGCGCGCCAGGGCACGGCAGCTTCGCCCCTGACCATCACGCGCGTCACGCATGCCTGCGTTCTGATCCAGTGGCAGGACGGGGCACTGCTGACCGATCCTTGGTTTTCGCAAAAGCCGCTTTACCGCCACGGCGAAAGCCTGCCCTTCGATACATCGGGCCTGCCCGACTTGACGGCCGTTCTGTCCAGTATGAACCACTATGATCACTTCGACGTCAATGCGTTCAGCGCGTATCGGGACCTTTCCGTCCCCTTCGTCACGATCAAGGGAAGCACGCAGGCCGAGGCCGCAAGAAGGGCGGGGTTTCTCGACATTCGCGACCTTGCGGCGGCGGCGTCCGTCAAGATCGGCGGTGCAACGCTGCATGCAATTGCGGCGAACGCCTTCGCGCCAAGCACGTTCCGCTATGAGCAGTGCTATGTCATCGAGGTTGCCGGTCGCACCGTCCTGTTCTGCCCGCATTTCCTGAAGGACGAACCGCTTGCACGGCTGAAGGCGCGGTTTCCGAACATCGACCTGGCTTTGCTCGGCATCAACGGGCTGCGGATCAAGCCGCTGCTCGGTCGCCAGATGAGCATGGACCCGGCTGATGCAGCGCGGGTCTGCGCGCTGCTCGACATCCCCCTCTGCGTGCCTATCCATTACGCGTTCAACGGCGGCTGGTTCTCATCGACATTCCTTCTGTCACACAAAGGCACGCCCGCGCGGTTCTCCGAAGCCGCCAGAAGGCAATCCCCCTCCACCAATGTGATCACCCTTAGCCCCGGCCAACCGCTGATAATCATATGACCAGTGCGCAGCCTGCCGCCGACCCCCAACGCCGCAAAGGGGGCAGATTGTGTAATGATAGCCAAGTGAAGGATGTCCGAAGACCGACAGCTTTGTCCCCATCCGAGACCTTTGCGCTTAGATTTCGCTGCACCGCGCACGAATGACCCGTATGGGGAAGCAGCACTGCGGCACGCCGCCAGCAACGCGTGACGGCATTGGGCCGATGTGTTGCAATGGCTGCACGGTGATCGGGCGCGGGGCTCGCAGGACGACTGGCCGTTGTGGGCGCAGAGCGGAAATTCAAACCGCCCACGAACAATATGGGCGGCGTTCGCTCCAGCCATCCTGTACATAAATTTGTGGGAACCAATTTACAAAATCCTTCGAAGGATTTTAGTCCTGCCCGCGCAAATGCCCGATTCGCCCCGCATGGTTAACAAACCAAATGCCCGACCCGCGTCGGGATAAATGCCCGACGGATACCCGACGCATACCCGACAGATGCCATCCACTGGAAATCTGCCTAAACCCCACCATGAACACAGCGTTCCCAATGCCTTGGCGCAGAACGCAGGCTCTTTATCTCGCTTGTCCGCATGTGCCTCAAATCTGCCAATCCTCTTCCTCAAACCGCGCAAGACTATGCCAGATCGCCATCAACCCATGCTGCACATTGTCGATCCGCACCTCATTGTTATGTGTGCTGGTACGAACAGCCCCCCGAACCCTTGTCTTATGCCGGATGTAGAACATCGCATCGTCATTGCGGAATTGCAGTTGCCGCAGCGACCGCAGACCCCGCAGAATGGCATGGCGATAGGCATCGGCCCGCGGGTCATTCAGGCGTTTGGCAAGGGACCATGCGTCGATCAACCCCTCCAGATACACCCCCGTGCTCGATGCATGCGGTGGGCCGAAATGCGCGCGTTTGGCATCATAAAACTCGCCTATTGTGTCCGGGCTGGTGGGGTCATTGGCCTGAATCTCAATCAGCCAATCGTTGATTTCAAAGATAAAATTGCGGATGTCGTCGCTGGGCGTCACCTGATGCAGATAACACAAGGCCATCGTATGCCACGGCACAAAGGCCGGGTTGGCTTGCGCGCGGTGCCAGTCGCGATAGTACCGGAACGCCCGGTCAATGCGCACCAACAGCCCCGCATCCCCCGTCACCGCATGCATCCGTGCCATGGCCAGCATCGCCTCGCCCGGATAAAAATTCTGGCAATCATTCCGCCCCTCAGGCCGCAGAAACGTGCGGAAACTGCCATCGTCATTCTGCATATGTTCAATGAAAGCCCGCAATTGCCGCGCCTGATGCGACCCTTGTTCCCCCCGGTTGCACAGCGCCATCACCCCCACCGCCGCCGCCCCCAGCTTGACCTTGCCACCTTCGTCGATGATCCCGAACGCGCGCTCATCCCGGTAAAACTGCCCGAAGTTATACGCCGCATTCCGGTTTGCAGCGTCCTGATCCGCGCCAAGCGCCAGCGCCGCCGTCCCCATAAACTGCCGGATCATGTTGTTGGACGTCGCATAAACCCCTGAACTTGGCCAATACTTATAGGTCGTCCGCCCATCCGCCCCAACTTGCCCTACCAGCCATGCCAGCATCCCATCTGCCATCCGCTGCACGGATGCCCGCGTGATATCCCCCTGCCGCACCAGCCGCTGGCCCCGGTGCAAGGCCACGCATCGCCCGTCTGCCACATCCATCAGAAAGCACTGCGCGGGAAACTGACACGCTGCACCCGCACCCAATTCCCGCAACGCCGCATTCGGCCCCAGATTGCGCGCCAGCATTTCCAGCGGCCCCATCCGCGCGCCGCCCTCCACGCCCAGACCCCAGATCCCCCGATACACATTCGCCTGCGATTTGCGCAAAAATGCGGGCTCCAGCGGCACCGCATCCCCCGCCAGCGTCACCTCCACCGTGGTGAACGAAGCCCCCGCCGCCAGCCCGGCAATGTCGACCGTCCACCCTTGCGCCACCCGCCGCCCCCGGTCCCGCAGCGTCACCAGCACTTCTGGCGTGCCGCTGATAGGGCCGCTGCGCACCAGCGCCAGAATATTATTCGTTGGGACGATCCGCATGCCGCTAAGTATCAGCCCGCTGATCGCGGATCAAACGTAATAAAGATAGTCGATCTCGATATTCGCTGCTGTGACCACAGCACCTGCCTGCAAATCCGCAATCAACGTCAAGCCGCCGGATACGTTACCGTTTCTGTCAAACCACAGTGTTGTGTCCGTCGTGCGAAAGATGAACCGATCATCTGCATCCTGTGCCAGATTATCCGCCCGCGCGCGAAAATGCCTTGCGGCAACGATGCCCACCACCAGCCCGCTACCCTCTACCGCTTGTCGCACCAGACCAATGCTGTCGCCCCCGGATGGCCCGCCTTCGAAATCCAGAATCCTGTCGCCCGCATGGCCAAGACTGCTGTAGATGAAGTCATCATCTCCTGCCCCACCAGACATTACATCGCGCCCGTCGCCACCGTTCAGCGTATCATTGCCTTGTACACCGGCCAGCGTATCGTTGCCGCCACGCCCCCGCAACGTGTTGTCGTTCGCATCGCCGCGCAACCTGTCGGACCCGATGTTTGATCCCCACAATCCTTCGATGTTGATATAAGTGTCCCCCACCGTCACGCCTGATCCGGCAAATGACCCATCCAGCGCATACTGTACCCCTGCAGCAGTCGCAAAGATGACCTCATCTTCGCCATCGCCATCGCTAACGCCGCCGCCATCAAACATATCTGCGCCGGAACCTGCCACGAATTCATCCTGACCAGTGCTGCCAGAAACAGTGCCCGCCACGATACCTGCCCGCCCGTCGTACCTGTTGAAAAGCCCCAACATCTCGACATCGCCCACAATGCGACCAGCGTTGATGATGGTCCCGAAGGTCCCTTCCATTCTGATGGCAGCATCGCCGATGCCGATGATCGTACCGCTGTTTTTGATCGTGTGGTGACCATCTTCAAGGCCGCAGGACATCAGCACGCCGATATCCTGTCCCACAATCGTCCCGGTATTGGTCAGGTACTGTTCCCCCGCAGAATTGCCGATTTCGGGTAAATAGATCGTCACGTCTTTCAGAAACACGCCGACAGATCCCGTAATCGTGCCGGTGTTTGCGACCACCGGGTCTGTACCATAAAGTACAACAGCATTCCTTTCAGCGGTGATCAGACCATTGTTCGTGACCGTCTGAGAAGGGCTGACGATGTCGTCCCTCCATCCTGTAATTCCCATCTGGATGCCATCCACAGCAGCAGAAATCGTGCCATTGTTCAGCACCGAACAACGACCCGCATAGTTGAAAACAGCTGTGTCCATCAGGGACTGAAGAATGATCCCACGGTCAATGCGAAGCTCGTCTCCGCCGTTCACATCATATGCCACGTCATCAACCAACGTGGTCATGGCAATAATAAGTGCCATCGGATATCCTTTCAAATAATCAGATAATATACACCAAATTATCATCTCTTCGCGCCGGAAAACCAACCGCTTCTATCTGTCAACCCTGCAACTTCGGCCTTTGTCCGCCGATGCGATCACAGCTCTAGACCAGCAGAATATCTGCCGCAGTCATCACGGCACTCATGGGCAGATGCGCAATCAGCGTCAATCCGCCTGCCACATTGCCGTTCGCATCAAACCACAGCGTCTTGTCTGTGGTGCGAAAGATGAACCGGTCATCCGCATCCTGTGCCGCAAAGTCCGCCCGCGCCTGAAAGCGGGCGGCCTGCAAAGCACCCGGCGCAAGCCCGCCACCAAACCCTGCGGCTGTCAGCACAAACAGATCGTTGTCGCCCAGTTGCGTGCCAAAATTCGCAATTGTATCGCCCGCCTCGGCGCGGGCGCGAAACACAAAGCGGTCATCCCCCGCGCCGCCATTCAGCAGGTCCACACCCGCCTCGCCTGCCATCAGGTCATTGCCATCGCCACCCAGCAGCGTGTCATTCCCCGTGCGCCCCTCCAACCGGTCAGCACCACCTTGGCCAGACAGGGTTTGCGCGCCCGTCGTGCCATACAGCTGATCGCCGCCCAGCCATGACCCCAGCACAGCCTCGATCCCCGTCAGGCTGTCACCTGCCGTGCGCCCCATGCCCGCCACCGACCCATCCAGTGCAAGAATAATGGCCCCCGATACCGTGGCATCCACCGTGTCGATGCCTGCGCCACCATCAATCACATCCTCTGCCGCCCCCAGCAGAAACGTATCCGCCCCCGCACCACCAAAAATGATGCCCTGCACCTCGCCTGCGCCGCGTGTATCAAACCTGTCGTCCCCACCTCCAAGGCGCACATCACCGACGACCAGACCGCGGTTCACGAAAATGTCGCTGACCACAACAGTCAAACCATCATAGGCCGCAATGCGCCCGTCCAGCGTGCCCATGTTCAGCACATGGATCGTTTCCGTATCTGTGATGACGCTGCGTGTGATGCCAATGTCTGCCGATATCACCCCGTGGTTCAGCACCCGTGTTTGCCCAAGGCCTTGCCCAGACAGCGTAATTCCCACGGCTCCGCCGCCGATCTGGCCAAAGTTCGTGACCGCCGAGTCATGCCCCAACACATGCAGCGCCGTTGCCTGCCCGCGCAAAATGCCGGTGGCACCGACAAAGACTGATTGGTCCTCATCATAACTGCCACTATTCCCCAACCGCACTGCCGCGACTTTACCCGAAACCGTGCCGTCGATCATGGCATCCAGATGGCTTGCCTCGCCTGTCACGCCGACATCATCCACCGACCCGACCAATATGCCCAGCGGCACAAAGGCTGCGTCACCAGCGGTAGCCAGAAACAGCCCCGGTCCACCCGTGACATTTGATGCACTAACGATCTGAAACACCATAGGCGGACTCCTGTCAGCACCTTTCAACTAAAGGGTGAAAAATGTCATTCAATCAAGGTTTGAATGCGCGATAATCTGACGTGATCCGTAGATGTGGCCATGTCGCCGCAAACGCGTTAATGATTGCGCAACACTGTGTCGGTCTCGCGCAATGTTGGGATCTGGCAGCATCGATGCATGCCGCCAATCCCCCAGAATAGGCTTAAAGAATTTCGGTATAAATAAAGATATCATTGGCGCTGATCGTGGCCCCGGCTTGCAGATCGAACAGCATTGTCCGCCCACCCGTCGCATTGCCATTCGCATCATACCACAGCGTGCGGTCTGTTGTGCGAAAGATGAACCGGTCATTCGCGTCTTGCGCCAGATTATCTATGCGCGTGATAAACCGACCTGCTGTCAGTGCCCCATCGCTCAACCCACTGCCCGCAACGACAGTATCCCGTACAAAAATCGTATCCTCGTTGCCCGCACCATTGCCGAAATCCGTGATGCGGTCGCCCGCACTCGCCAAGAAACGGCAGTAATACTGATCTGATCCCGCACCCCCTGTCAAAACGTCAACCGAAGACCCGCCGTACAGATAATCGACACCTGCACCACCCAACAGCGTATCCGCCCCCGCGCCCCCGTAAAGTGCATCACTGCCGCCCAATCCGATCAGCACATCCGCGCCACCGCGCCCATCAAGATCATTTCCTACCGCGCTGCCCCGCAGGATATCGGCCCCCGTCACTGTTCCCGTGACATTTTCGATAGCGCTATAGAAATCGCCTGCCGCCGCCCCAGTGCCTGCAACGGCGTTGTTCAGTGCCACCGTTACCCGGCCCACGCCGTTAAAGATCAGCGTGTCCGTGTCTAAACCACCAAAGAATCGTTCGGCTGCTGCGCCCGCAATGAACGTGTCATCACCCCCGTCGCCGTTCACGCCACCCAACACGTCGCCACCACGGCCATCATACCTGTCATCATCCGGCCCCATGAATACAAAGCCAACAATATGGCCAGAGTTGACAAGTGTCATGCTGCTTGCCGTACTGACAGACAGGATCGCTGTGGTGGTCCCAGAAATGATCGACCCGCTGTTCGTAATGGTGATATCCTGGTTCAAATTGTGCGAGATCGCAGCGACGACGCCCGTAATTGACCCACTATTCGTGACAGTGGTTGAACCGCCATTCTCAACCCCATTACTGTTGAAAAACAACCCCCAATTCCCAAATATGGATCCGCTGTTGGTGACGATGTTGTTTACCCCAAAGAAGGATATACCGTCATCAGCGGCCATGACAATAGAACGATTTTCAATGATGTTATTGTTTCCGCTTATCTGGATTGCATCACTAAATGTGCTTGAAATGACGCCACCGATTGACACGGTACCCCCGGAATCACACAGAACAGTGTTTGCGCCAGTCGACCTTATCAGAATATCGCGACCCACGAACAAGGTATCACCTTCGGGCACTGACCATACAGTGCCAGCTTGCGTAACGCTGATTGCAGTAATTTCTACCATCGCCCAAGTCCTTGTGTGAAAAATAGCTTCTTGTTTGTTATCTGACACTCATGCATCTGAACAGGCAGAATTTGCAGTCCATCAAGCCCGGTCATCCTTGGGGCTGTCCATCACCACATAGGTCGTGATCGCGTT
>JANNBG010000124.1:0-3153 GCA_031385205.1 Rhodobacterales bacterium | reverse complement strand
CGACACGTCCTGGAACTGACCGGCATTCACGAAGGGGGCCATCCGGTTTCCGGCATACCAGTTCGCCAGATCGGGCGAATCGGTTGTCAGAAAGTTGCGAATGGCCGTCTTGTAGCCTTCGTGGTCGAAGTTCTGCAGAACCACGTCGATTTCTGGATTTGCTGCTTCGAAATCCGCAATCATCGCCTCGAATGCAGCCAGCGGAATCGCGTCAAAGTCTGCGAAGTATTTCAGCTCGCGCGTTTCTGCAAACGCCGAACCTGACATCAGCAACGCCGCCAGCAAGGCGAGCGCGCCTGTTTTCTTATGGACCATGGTTTCCTCCCTTAGGTTCCATTATGTGAAACTTAGTCTTGTATATTGAAAACTATGCTGCTTATTGTTATGCCTGTCAACTAGGTTGGAGGGCCTGTGACAATGGGTGCAGACGGCGGAGGGCACGCGGCAACCGGGGGTGATGGCACCGTGGGCAAGGCCCTTGATGTGCTTGATCTTGTTGCACAAGCGGGCCGTCCAGTGCGGTTTACTGATCTTCTTGCACACCGCCTTTTCCCCAAAGCCACGCTCTATCGCTTTCTGCAAACGCTCACGAATCAGGGGATGCTATCACATGATTCCGAAACCGGGACGTATGCCTTGGGCGTGCGTCTGGTGCGTCTTGCCCATGCCGCCTGGTCGCAATCCAGCCTTGCCCCCATCGCACGCCCCTTCCTCGATGCCTTGGCGCGTGACACCGGCGAAACCATCCATCTGGCGCAGATGGATCAGGGCCAAGTCCTCTATGTCGACAAACGCAATGCCACCAAACCTGTCGATATGTTCAGTCAGGCCGGAAAGGTCGGCCCCGCCTATTGCACCGGTGTTGGCAAGGCCATGATGGCCTACCTGCCGGATGACCTGCTGGAACGCGCGATTGAACGGCAGTCGTTTCATGCCTTCACGCCGCGGACGCTCGCCTCGCCTGATGCACTTCGGGCCGAACTGGCCGCAATCCGGGCGCGCGGGCATGCCTTTGACCGCGAAGAACATGAGGCCGGCATCATCTGCGTTGCCGCGCCAATCCTGTCACGCACGGGGCACGTTTTGGGCGCGCTTTCGGTGACATCAACCACAGACCGCTCGACGCTGGGGGCGCTGGAGGCACAGGCAGACAAGGTCAAACAAACGGCTGCGGAAATTGCAGAGATTGCGGAAAGCTGGCGCTTTCCAGAACAGAATGCGTAAGGGGAGGAATGACATGACTGGGGTGACTCTGAACAATGTAGTCAAGAAATACGGCGATGTGCAGGTGATTCACGGGGTCAATCTGGAGGTGGCAGACGGCGAATTCTGCGTCTTCGTCGGCCCATCGGGTTGCGGCAAATCCACGCTGTTGCGCATGGTTGCCGGGCTCGAGGAAACCTCCGCCGGCAATATCCACATCGGCAACCGTGATGTGACCAAGTCCGATCCGTCCGAACGCGGCGTGGCCATGGTGTTCCAGACCTACGCGCTTTATCCGCATATGACCGTCGAAGAAAACATGGGATTCGGTCTGAAAATGACCGGCCATCCCAAGGCCGACATTGACCGCAAAGTGGCCGAGGCGACCCGCATTCTGAAACTCGAAGATTATCTGAAGCGTAAACCCAAAGCCCTGTCCGGTGGTCAGCGGCAACGCGTCGCCATTGGGCGCGCCATCGTGCGCGGGCCAGATGTGTTCCTGTTCGACGAACCCCTGTCGAACCTCGATGCCGAACTGCGCGTCGAAATGCGCGTCGAAATTGCGCGTTTGCACCGCGAAATCGGGGCGACGATGATCTACGTCACCCACGATCAGGTCGAGGCGATGACTCTGGCCGATAAGATCGTAGTGCTGCGCAAGGGGCGGATCGAACAAGTCGGCGCGCCGCTGGAACTGTATCACAACCCGGATAACAAGTTTGTGGCGGGTTTCATCGGCAGCCCGGCAATGAACTTTGTGGGCGGTGTGGTTGATGGTGCGGGGACTGTGGCCTCAAAGGGTCTGGGAACATCCGTTGCCTGCAGCATGGCCCTGCCGGGGGCCGGGTCCGAGGTCACGCTTGGCTTGCGGCCACAGCATCTGGCCGTGGTCAAGGGCACGACACATCGGGTCGATCTGTCCGAGGCGCTGGGCGGGATCAGCTTTATCCACCTGACCGGGCCAACAGGCGAAAAGCTGATTGTGGAATCAAAGGACGACCCGGATGTCGGGCTGGGCGATATGGTCGGCGTGGCGTTCGACGCGGCAAACGTGATGGCATTTGATGCCAAGGACGGGCGCCGGCTGCGGTAATCCCTGCCGGGCTTATCCTGCCTCGCCCCGGCAAAGGCCGGGGCAAAAGCAACACCCGTTCACCCACCAGTTTCGCCACAACGTATGGCAAACATACGCACATAAAGAAGACGTCTGGCAGACGCGCGGCAGACGTCGTTTTCACCGAAATCTCAGCCCCTTACGCACCCAAATGCCGCTTGCCCCGCGCGGCCGCCAGCATCATCTGCTTTTGCCGCTCCCGAAACCGCGCCCGATCCGCATCGGTGTAATCCGCATGGCACACCGCACAGGATACCCCCGGCTCATACAGTGCTGACCCCGTATCCAGCACCGCCCGCCTGCACGCCCCACAACTGACAAACGCACCGGGTACCAGCCCATGCCCCACCGACACCCGGTCATCAAAGACAAAGCATTCGCCCTGCCACAGGCTGGCCTCTTGCGGCACCTCTTCCAGATATTTCAGGATGCCACCCTGCAAGTGGTAAACCTCGTCAACCCCTTGACCGATCAGCCAATTCGTTGATTTCTCACACCTGATCCCACCCGTGCAGAACATCGCGATCTTCTTGCCCACAAAGCGGTCCTTGTTCCCATCCCACCATGCTGGAAAATCCCGAAACGCCCGCGTGCCCGGATCAATCGCCCCCGTGAATGTACCCAAGGCCACCTCATAATCATTACGCGTGTCGATCACCGCCACATCCGGGTCGCCGATCAGCGCGTTCCAATCATCAGGCGTCACATAGTGCCCAACGCGCGCCCGCGGGTCCACATCCGGCTGCCCCATCGTCACGATTTCCGCCTTGACGCGCACCTTCATGCGCCCAAACGGCATCACCACAGCCGCACTTTCCTTGTGGATCAGATCCCCA
>JANNBG010000112.1:0-1815 GCA_031385205.1 Rhodobacterales bacterium | reverse complement strand
GCCGATATCCGCAGGCAGCAGGCCGAAGATGCGTTTTGCGGCGTCGGATTCGGCGGCGATGACATCGGCGGAGCCGTGGGCCTGACCGTTCGCGGAATGGATGGGCACGTCGCCCACGTCGATCTCCACGAGGTCGTGGATCAGCAGCATGCGGATCACGCGGTTGATATCCACGCCCGGTGCGGCCTGATCGGCCAGCACCAGAGCATAGAGGGCGAGATGCCATGAATGCTCGCCCGAATTCTCAGCGCGTGAGGCGTCACCCAGCGTGGTGGCGCGCAGGACGGATTTCAGGCGGTCCGCCTCGGCCAGAAACGCGAACTGCGCGGCAAGGCGGTCTGTCATAGCGGCAGTTTGCCGAAGTTCGCGCCAACCAAAACATCCCGCAAAAGCGTGCCGTCGGGGTCGCCGCTGGTTTTCAGCGCGGTAAAGGTTTCGGCCCAGTCGGATGTGCGCACGCGCAAGGGTGGCGCGTCAGAGGCCACGCAGTTCATCACAACCTCGGCCACCTGTTCGGCGGATTGATAGGTGCCACCTTTGGCCGCGCGCGCCTGAATGCCTGCGATATAAGCCTGTAACAGGGGGCTATAGTCATCATCGGCCATCCCGCCCGATGCGGTGGAATGCGCCATGGCCGATGTGGCAAAGTCCGACACGATACCGCCGGGTTCAACCAGCGTGAAATGGATGCCAAAGGCGGGGCCGACATAGGTGGACAGGGCTTCAATAAACCCCTCAACCCCGAATTTTGCCGCACAATAGAGTTCATTGAATGGCTGGCCTACCAGCCCGCCCACGGACGAGATCGTGATGACGCGACCGCTGCGTGCGCTTCGCATGGTGGGCAGGACGGCCTTCGTACAGCGGATCACACCGCGCAGGTTGACGTCGAGCACCCAGTCGATGTCGGCGTCAGACGCCTGTTCGACGGTGCGCACATAGCCTGAGCCTGCGTTATTGACCAGCACATCAATGCCGCCCGCATCGGCCAGGATATGGGCTATGGCGCGGTCGATGCTGCCCTGATCCTGCACGTCCAAGGGCACGATCTGCGCGGTCACCCCTGCCGCATCAAGCGCGGCATTCAATGCATTCGCCTTGCCGGGATCGCGCATGGTGGCATAGACGCGAAAGCCCGCCTGTGCGGCCTTGACCACCGTTGCCAGCCCAAGGCCGCCCGAGGCCCCCGTCAAAAGGAAGGTCTTGGTCATCGCCTTGGTCCTTTCCAACTGTTTCAGGTCGCTTTGGCCGCCCTCTTGGTCGCCAGCGCCTTTTCCATATGTAGCCGACCGCGTTTTGCAGCCAGACGAAAGCGCATCGCCGTCATGAACGCCTCTTGCACAGTGGGCGAGGCCGCAAGCAATACTTTGGATACTTCCTCATGAAAGCGGTCATCGCCCAGTTCCTCCATTGCGGCCATCACATCGGCCGACAATGCCTCGGCCAGCTGGTCGATCAGCGCCATTAGCGGGATACCTCGGTCAGGCGGCGTTTGACATAGTCGCTGACCAGCCCGATCATCGGCTTCATATGCGCCTCTTCATCCTTGAAAAAGTGATCGGCGCCTTCGATCTGGGTATGGGTGATCTTGATACCCTTTTGTTCATGCAGTTTATTGACCAGATTGGTCGTGTCCTTGGGTGGGGCCACCTTGTCGGCCGTGCCATTGATAATCAGGCCGGAGGACGGGCAGGGGGCAAGGAAGCTGAAGTCATACATGTTGGCGGGGGGTGCGATGGAGATGAAGCCGGTGATTTCCGGCCGGCGCATAAGCAGTTGCATGCCGATCCATGCACCAAACGAGAACCCAGCGAC
>JANNBG010000106.1:0-1544 GCA_031385205.1 Rhodobacterales bacterium | reverse complement strand
CCATGCGATCAGGATTTCCGTTTGGATACGCCCCGCCTCTTGCGGGCTGGCTGCCTTGAGCCGTTTGAACAGGTCATCCAGCGAATCGTCAGCCATGGCCATGCTGGCCACAAAAATGCCAAGCAATGCCGTAACGATACTGTTGATGAACCACTGATGCACTTTCATATCGCACAGTGTAGCGTTGCCGGGGCAAATGCCAACAGCGCGTTTGTCACGATATTGAGGGGACAGCCATGTCAGACATCATCACCGCCGCCGTTGCAGCGCTTTCCGGCAAAATCACCAGCTTTGATGGCGTGGCGAAATTCGTGATTCTGGGTGAAGGGGCCGTCATGATCGATGAAGGCGGGGTGCGCGCGGGCGATGATCCGGCAGATGTGACGATGACGGCGGATACGGATGTGTTCCGCGCGATATTGGACGGGTCGATGAACCCGACAACGGCGTTCATGACAGGAAAGTTGACCATTGACGGCAGCATGGGGCTGGCGATGAAACTAGGCGCGGCACTGGCGTGACGGCGGCCCCGTTCCTTTTGGCCTTGGCGGATGGCCCGCCGGGGGGGCATGCGATCTGGCTGCACGCGGCGGATGGCGTGCGCCTGCGCGCGGGGTTCTGGCCGGGTGGCCGCAAGGGCACCGTGCTGCTGCTGCCGGGCCGGACGGAGTATATTGAGAAATATGGCCTGGCGGCGGGCGATCTGGCACGGCGTGGCTATGCGACGCTGACGCTCGACTTTCGCGGTCAGGGCCTCGCCGACCGCCCCTTGCCTGATGCGATGCTGGGCCATGTGGCGGCCTTCACCGATTATCAACGCGATATGCAGGCGCTGCTCGCCTTCGCGCGGCAGATGGATGTGCCGCAACCGCTATTCCTGTTATCGCATTCCATGGGTGGCAGCATAGCCCTGCGCGCGCTGATGGATGGGTTCCCTGTCAAGGCTGCTGCGTTTTCCGCCCCGATGTGGGGCATCAAACTGCCCTTTCTCACCCGCCCCTTCGCGCCTGCCATTGCATGGTTGGGTGCCGCCTTGGGCAAATCGCAAAGCTATGCCCCCACGACCGGCCCGCAAACCTACGTCCTCGCCAATCCGTTCGCAGGCAACGTCCTGACCGCAGACGCCGATATGTGGGCCTATATGCAGTCGCATGTGCAGGCTGACCCCCGCTTGTCACTGGGCGGCCCGTCCCTGCACTGGCTGCGCATGGCGCTGGCCGATTGCGCCGCCTTGGCCCGCCTGCCCTCACCCAACCTGCCCTGCTACACAGCCCTGGGGACGCAGGAACGCGTCGTCGCCACTGCCCCGATCCACACCCGCATGGCGCGCTGGCCGGGGGCTGGGTTCGACATCATCGCGGGGGCGGAACATGAGGTGATGATGGAAATCCCAACCACCCGCGCACAATTCTTCGACGCCGCCTGCGCCCTGTTTGACGCACACCCCTAACCCATTCATCTTTCTCTCAATATCCCCGCCGGAGGCACCCTTCCCAAACAGCGCGACGTCGCCCGCAGGGCGGAGGAGCAGCGCCCTACAGCGA
>JANNBG010000085.1:0-2956 GCA_031385205.1 Rhodobacterales bacterium | reverse complement strand
CGCCGGATACCCCCCCACCAATGGGGCCGTCATCAACGGCAGCGCCGCATAACCCAGCGCCGCAACAGCACTGGCCCCGAAAAACACCACCACCACCGCCCACCAGCGGAACACCTCTCCCACCACTTTGCCCAAGGCCAGCAGGATCACCGCCACCATCACTGCATGCGTCACATTCCAATGCACAAACGGATAGGTTACCAACCGCATCAGTTCCTGCGGGTCATAGACCCCGATGGCAAACATCTGCCGCATCTGATCCGGGTCAAACGCAAACCGCTGCAACGCCTCAATGCGCCACCCCACCGCCCCCGGCCCCCCCACCAATCCCCCCGCGCCCAACCCGAACAGAATTTCCAACGCGATGATCGGCAGGGCCAAGGCCCAAACCACCGGCGGCAATGGATTCAGCGGTGACGCGTTTGGGTCCGTGGTCATGATGGTCCTTTGGTTGACGACGCCTGCACACAACGCTATCCGCGTCAGAGAACAAACGCCAGACAGAGGCCCCAATGCCCAGCTTTCCGCCCCGCATCTTTTCCGGCATCCAACCCTCTGGCGGCCTGACCCTTGGCAATTACCTTGGTGCGCTGAAACGCTTTGTCCAAAAACAGGACGAAGGCATCGAAACCATCTATTGCCTCGTCGATATGCATGCCATCACCGTCTGGCAAGACCCCGCCAAATTGCGCCAGCAAACACGCGAGGCGGCCGCAGGCTTCATCGCCGCTGGCATTGATCCCACCCGGTCCATCCTCTTTAACCAATCTCAGGTGACCGCCCATGTCGAACTTGCATGGATCTTCAACTGCGTCGCCCGCATGGGCTGGATGGGCCGCATGACCCAATGGAAGGACAAGGCCGGCAAGAATGCCGAAGCCGCGTCCCTTGGCCTCTTCGCCTACCCCGCCCTCATGGCCGCCGATATCATGGCGTATCAGGCCACGATGGTGCCCGTGGGTGACGATCAAAAACAGCATCTGGAACTGACCCGCGATATCGCCATCAAATTCAACAATGACTTTGGCGTCGATTTCTTTCCCATTGTCGAACCCATCATCGAAGGTGCCGCCACCCGCGTGATGTCTTTGCGCGATGGCACCAAGAAAATGTCCAAATCCGACCCGTCCGATCAAAGCCGCATCAACCTGACCGATGACGCCGACACCATTGCCGCCAAAATCCGCAAGGCAAAGTCCGACAGCGACGCCCTGCCCGGTGATCTGGATGGCCTGAAAGACCGCCCCGATGCCCGCAACCTTGTCAACATCTACGCCGCCTTGGCCGACATGACCCCCGCACAGGTCGTCACCGAATACGCAGGCGCACAGTTTGGCCGCTTCAAACCTGCCCTTGCCGATCTGGCCGTGGCCAAACTCGCCCCCATCACTACCCGCATGTCGCACCTCATGCAGGACACCGATGAGATTGACCGCATCCTGGGTGCCGGTGCGACCCGCGCCGATGCCATCGCCCGCCCCATCGTCGATCAGGTCTATGACATCGTCGGCATGATCCGCTCGCGGCAGGCGTAACATCCCGCCAAAACCCCACTCCGCCCATCGCTTTCTGTTTGCAAAAATACGCAAAGCTACTCTTCCCACCCGCGCAACGATGACAGATATCCGCGCCATCGCGATGTCGCCCGTCAGGGCGGAAGAGCATCCCGTCACATCCCCGCAACAATTCCCCGCTATCCTGTCTGCGGGTGTCCCATCGCGACCCCGGCTGTGGGTTGTCCCCTTTGTCGCTGTGATGCCCCTTCACAGCCACGCGCCTGCAGCATTGGCCCTCGGACCCGCCCCCGGGTCTGAGGGCACTTTTTTTGCGCAGAACCTGTGCGAAACAGCCACTGGTTCGGCCGCAAATCGTGCGTATATTCGCACAAACGCACAGGAGCCCAAAATGCCAACTGCTCACCCCGCCACCCGTGTCGGTCATGTCCACCTCAAGGTCGCCGATCTTGACCGCGCCATCGCCTTTTACTCCGGCGTGCTTGGCTTTGGCATCACGCAGCACTACGGCGATCAGGCCGCCTTTCTGGCTGCGGGCGATTATCACCACCACATCGGCCTGAACACCTGGGAAAGCGCCGGTGGCACCCCCCCACCCCCCGGCCATAGCGGCCTCTACCACACCGCATTCCTGTATCCCGACCGCGCCTCGCTGGGGGCTGCCCTTGCCCGCGTGATTGCCGCGGGCATCCCGATCGACGGGGCCGCCGACCATGGCGTCAGCGAGGCCGTCTACCTGCGTGACCCCGATGGCAATGGCGTGGAGCTGTACCGCGACCGCAACCCAGCCGACTGGCCCCGGGATTCCGATGGCAAACTGACCATGTATAACAAGCGTCTCGATCTGCCTGCCCTGCTGGCCGAAGCGGATACATCACAGGCCTGATCGCAAAATGAAAAGGGGACCGAAGCCCCCTTTTACGTCGCACCCGGTTAATCCTAGGCCGACTCCTCTGCCCAATCCGATTGCATGATACACTCATCCGGACAGCCCTCGAAACATGCCAGAAAAACCGTGATTCGGCAACTCAAAACGCCTTGGACCCCAGATAATCCGCGTGCAAAAACATCGCCTTGTTGCGCAACATCGGATGCGCCGTCTGCATCATGTCATAGGCCGCTGAAAGCGCCGTCTGACGCGGCGCAAAGTCCAGCAGTACCGGCCAGGGGTTCAACTCATCGCTTGGGTTGCCATGATCCACGCCATATTCCGGATAGCCCAGATTGCCCTCAAACGACGTCCGCCGGGACACTGACACCAGCACCGGGCGCAGGCGACGGGGCACATCCGCCTGCGCACCGCTGCTGCCATAAAACAGAAAGCTCGCCTCATTTCGCCCAATCGGCAGAGACTGCACAACCCGGCGCACCCAGCCATCCACCACGCATTCCGCATCGCCATATTGTGGAAACTTGCTGTTGCGCACCGTCACCGTTTCCGC
>JANNBG010000035.1:0-18525 GCA_031385205.1 Rhodobacterales bacterium | reverse complement strand
TTTCGGCTATTTCTTCGGCCCGCCCACACTCGGCTTTATTGCGGGCACATTCGGCCTGCGTGCAGCATTTGTCTTTGCGGCAGGCGCACTGTTGGTCATCCTTGCCCTTGTGGCCCTGATGCTGCGTCTGACCGCCCGAACAGCCCCGTCAATGCCCGGCTGACAAGGTTTGACACTTTTGGCTTCGGTGCCGCCACAAACGGCATCGGACGGCACACCTCCATCGCCGCCACCCCCACCCGCGCCGTCAGCGCGCCATTCACCACACCCTCACCAAACCGGCGTGACAGTTTCGACAATACTCCACCACCTGCCACCGATGACAAAAGGTCATCCGTCAACGCCACCGCACCCGTCGCAATCAAATGCCCAAATACCCGCCGCATCAGCCGCCAACTGCCCAGCGCCCCCGACCGTCCACCATAAATCTCGGCAATCCGCCGGATCATCCGCAGATTGGCAAACAACGCCATCGCCACATCCGCCAAGGCCAACGGCACCAGTGCCGTCACCGTCGCCACCCGGCGTGCCGCAGTTTCAATTTCGCGCCGCGCCGTCTGGTCCAGCGGGGCAAGGATTTCCAGTTCTGTCAGGTTCAGCAATGCGTCCGCATCCATCACCTCCCCCTCCCGCTCCGCCAGCCTCGCCCGCCCCCAGGCAGTCTCAGCACGCTTGGCATACAACGCCACAATCGCTGCCACTGTCGTACGCGCTGCGGGCAGATCGGCATCACGCCGCGCGTCCTCGGCCTGCATCCGCAAACGATCCAACCGCACGAGGCGCGAATAGGCCGACAGTTCCCGCAACGCCAGCAACAAGGCCGCCAGAACGGCAAGGATCAACAGCGTGCTGGCAATCCAGCCCAAAATCGGGTGACTGGCCAGCAACCCCGTCACGAAGTTATACGCCGCAATGCTGATGGCAAAGCTGAAGAACGCTCCAAACGCCCACAGCGCAAAGCGCGTCAGGGGTGACCGGCGGCTCGTCATCGCCATCGCCGCCAGTTCCATCGCCGTGCCCGTGGGCAGCGCATCCGCAATCGGGTCCGCAAGGCCCGGGTCCGCCTCACCCACAACCTCGATCAGGGCCGGGCGACGCAGGGGTGTGTCCGGGGTCATGGCTGCCTCGATGTTGTGTATGTGCAAGTCAGGGCGATGATTTCCCACCGTTTCACTGACTTATGGTCGCATTCCCTCACAACCAATCCCCAATCAGAAACTGTGCCGCCCGGTCCAGCCGGATGTGCGGCGGCCCTTCCCCCGGCCTGAGGCTCACCCGCGCTGGCGCAAACTCCATCAGCCCGAATTCCGCATCCAGCCACGCCACAGCCCCCTCCCGTGCCGGTGACAGCAGCCTTGCCGGGTCCGACGGCAACTCCCCCGCATACATCGCCGCCTGCTTGCCCGTTGTCAGCAGCCGCCCCCGCACCGCCTCCAACCGTTCGCCATCGCGCACGATCACATCCTCCACCGTTGCCCGCAAGGATGCCACCGACATCGCCGCCGTCATGGCCCCCGCGAAATCCGCCCGGCTCCGCGCCTCGCGCAGCATCGCTTCCATGATCGCCGTCAACCGTCCATGCTGTGCCTGATGCAGATGATCCGCCTTCGTCGCCGCAAACAAAATCCGCTCCACCCGCCTGCCGCCCAACAAAGACGATAACCATCCATTCCGCCCCGGCCGGAACGCCGCCAAAACCTCGGCCATCGTCCTGCGCAAATCCTCTACCGCTGCGGGCCCTGCGTGGATTGCCCCCAGCACATCCACCAGCACCACCTGCCGGTCGATCCGCGCGAAATGCATCCGGAAGAACGGCTTCACCACCCGCGCCTTATACCCTTCAAACCGCCGCTCCATTTCCCGCCACAGGCTCCGCCTGCCCACAGTCGCGGGCATCGGCAACGGCGCAAAGGTCAACACGGGCGATCCCGCCAAATCCCCCGGCAGCAAGAACCGCCCCGGCGTGCAATCCGCAAACCCCGCCTCCCGCGCCGCATGCAGATACACCGTAAACGCCCCCGCCAAAGCCTGCGCCCGCGCCTCATCCAAGGCCAAAGACCCATCCTCCGCCCGCGCAATCGCCATGAACGCTGCCGCCTGCGACCGCTTGGCAATGCGCCCCAACACCTCTTCCGCCCATTCCGCATAGGTCTTGTCCAGCAAAGACAAATCCAGCAACCACTCCCCCGGATAATCCACAATATCCAGATGCAGCGTCCGTGGCCCCGAAAACGCCGCGAATATCCCACTGGGAGCCACCCGGAACGACACCCTTAACTCCGATACCGCCCGCGTGCTCGCAGGCCAGCGCGGATCGTCCCCCGTCAATGCCGCCAGATGGTCTTCATAGGCAAAGCGCGGCAGCGTCATATCCGGCTGCGGCTGCAGAAACGCCGCCTCAATCCGGTGCGCCCCCTGCAACTGCGGCATCCGCCCCCGTTGCAACAGGTTCGCCACCAGCCCCGTGATAAACACCGTCTTGCCTGCCCGTGACAGACCCGTCACCCCCAACCGGATCACCGGTTCCACAAAGGGTGCCGACAACTGGTTCATCGTGCCCGAAATCGCGCGCGAGATGTGGTCGCTAACTGTGTCGATGATCAACGCGTGAACCCCCGCAGGATTGCGTAACATAGACATCTGCAAGGTCGATGGGTAGAGGTTACCCGTTCAATCCATTTTCGATCAGATAACGCGCGATCAACACACCGTCGCGGCCCGTCACATTCTGCAAGGCCTGCAGCATGGTGCGATGCGCTGCGCAAATATCAGCCGCTTCCGCCTGTTCCGGGTATCCGAACGCCGCCAGCAGCACATCTGCACGCGGGTTGTCTGTGAATGCCCCCGCAATCGCGGTTCCTGCTACATCAGTGACATGCGCATATTCATCCTCTGTCAAAGGCACTTGGACCGGCCGCCCGCGCAGTTCTGCAAGAATTGCGCGCCGCGACAGTGCAAACGCTGCACGCGCCTGATCTGCAGGCCAACTGGCCATTGTCGCTATGAACATCGCGCGGTTTTGGCCCGCGCTGCGTGTGCCAGTCAAAAAACCTGCACAGTCATCGGCGCTGCTGTTGGCCACAATCTGCAGACGCAGCGCCAGCACCCGGCGCTTTTCGTCTGCCGACAGACGCTGCATGCCCAGACTTGCCAGATCATCCCCCCATCCCGCCAACTGCTCGCCCGCCATGCGCGCAATCACATCCGGGTTTGAAGGTGTAATCCCCATTCTGGTGAAGGTTTCTGCCATCGCTTGCGTGAACTCTGCCGCCATGGTCGGTTCCGCCAGCATCGCTGCCAGATGTTCCGCCATCACCGCCCTTAACGCCTCCGGCACCTTCAGCCGCGTCATCGCCAGATCAATCGCCGTTTTCTGCGCCGCTGGCGTGGCCAACACCTGTGCCACAGCCTTGGCCGCTGCATCCCCAGTTGCCGCATCCGTCGCCTCGGCTGCAATCGTCTCATCCGGCAACAGTGTCGGATCATTCGCATCAACTTGCGCCAGACAGGGGCTGGCCAGCAGACAGAAGGCAAGGATGAACCGATGCATGACGCCCCCTCATTTATCCCAAACATGCCTTGGCCTGCCCGCCAATGCCAGTGCCTTTGCGTTGCAAGGCCTGCAACCATCGGCTAACCCCTGCATATGCCGCGCTTTGCCCTGAAAATCGACTATGATGGTGGCCGCTTCAATGGCTGGCAACGCCAATCCGGCGGCCAACCCACCGTACAGGCCGCCGTGGAGGCGGCCCTGTCCCGCCTGCAACCCGGCGATCATGTCGTGCAAGGTGCTGGCCGCACCGATGCCGGCGTGCATGCCACGGGCCAGGTCGCGCACTGCGATCTTGACCGTGATTGGGATACGTTCCGCCTCGCCGGTGCCATCAACGCCCATCTGCGCCCGCATCCCATCGCCATCACCGCCATCGCCCGCGTGCCCGATGATTTCCACGCCCGCTTTTCCGCCCGCGCGCGCCACTATCTGTTCCGTCTCGTCGCCCGCCGTGCGCCCGTCACCCATGACCGTGGCCTCGTCTGGCAGGTCGGCCACAGCCTTGATACCCATGCCATGCAGACTGCCGCCAACCACCTGATTGGCAAGCATGACTTCACCACGTTCCGATCAGCCCTCTGCCAATCCGCATCCCCCGTGAAAACGCTGGACGCCATCACCGTCACCCAACACTCCTACACCGACGGCACCGAATACCGTTTCACCCTCCGCGCCCGGTCATTCCTGCACAACCAAGTCCGCTCCATCGTAGGCTCCCTTGAACGTGTCGGTGCCGCCCAATGGCACCCCGATGACGTCAAATCCGCACTCGAATCCCGCAACCGCGCCACCTGCGGCCCCGTCTGCCCGCCGCAAGGCCTGTATCTGACCCATGTGGGCTATCCCGTTGACCCGTTTGGAGGAACCAATGCTTGACCTACTGACCAACAGCCTGCTTGACCCCCTGCGTGCGGGCCTGCTCATCGCGTTGTTCGTGACCGCAGTCAGAACACGGCATGACACGGGATTTGCCTTACCCTTGACCCTCGGTCTGGTCTTTGTCGCCGTGATTATTCCCGTGACAAAGGGCATCGTGCCCATCCTACCCGCCATCGCCGCAGGCCTTGTCGCCAACATCATTCTGATGGCAATCGTCTTGGCCATCTGGGCCATCGTCGCACGCAAATAGTATGGCCCGGGCTGGTTTCCCCGCCCGGGCCCATCATTCACTTGCCGTCATCCGCAAAGATGTCTTTCTTATGTGTCCCGTTCGGCACAAACAGCGTGCCGATCACCACCGTGATAACCGCCACCACAATCGCATACCACAGCCCCGCATAGATATTGCCCGACTGCGCACTGATTGCGAATGCCGTCGCGGGCAGCAGACCCCCGAACCAGCCATTGCCGATGTGATACGGCAAGGATAGCCCCGAATACCGGATCCGCGTCGGGAACAGCTCCACCAGCATCGCCGCAATCGGCCCGTACACCATGGTCACCAGGATGATAAGGAAGGTCAGCACCGCAATGATGGTCAGCTTTTGCGCCGTGAAGATGTCGAAAAAGTTTTTCGCCACCGCAATCGTCGTGTTATCCGCTGCCACCAGCGGATAGCCCGCTGCCTTCAGCGCATCGTTCACGCCCTTCTCGAACGCACCCTTCACACCACTTTCAGTTGCAACCACCGCAGCCGCCGCGTCATAGGCCGACAGAACATCCGCCGGAACAACCGCCCGCGCCGTATCAAGCGTCGCCTGCACTGCAGGAACGGCCCCGTTTGCCGCATCAAGTGCTGCCTGTGCCGCTGTCTTGGCTGCATCATCCGTACCATCGGTCACCTTTTTCAAGGCACCCTCCGCCGTCGTCACAGCGCCCTTTGCTGTCTTGACTGCCGCTTCCGCAGCCGTCAGTGCCGTTAGCGCCGCAGGGTCAATGCCCGCCTTGACCGCATCCAATGCTGCCTTGGCTTCTTTCACCGCCGCACCATTCACACCCGCATCATAAGCCGTCACCACCGTGTCACCGATTTTCACCGATGCAACCGTGCCTGCCGCCGCATCCACCGTCGTCGAATTCACCGATGTTTTCGACAACAACGCCTTCACGATATCGCAGGAATTGTTGAACTTCACCGTATTCGTCGGGTTGAACTGGAACGAACAGTTTGCCGGGTCTGCCGTGACCGTCACTTCCGTCAACTGCGCCGCATACAGCGCTGGGTTGGCCGTTTGCGTCAGGAACTTGAACACAGGAAAGTAGGTCAACGCCGCAATCAGACAGCCTGCCAGAATGATCGGCTTACGCCCGATCTTGTCTGACAAAGACCCAAAGTACAGAAACCCACCCGTCCCCAGGATCAACGACCATGCCACGAACACGTTGGTCGAAAAGAAATCGACTTTGACCACGTTCTGCAAAAAGAACAGCGCATAGAACTGCCCCGAATACCACACAACCGCTTGGCCTGCCGTCAGCCCCAGCAAAGCGATGATCGCGTATTTGCCGTTCTTCCAGTTGCCAAACGCCTCGCGCAGCGGTGCCTTTGAATTCGCCCCTTCTTCCTTCATCTTCTTGAAGGCCGGGCTCTCGTTCATTTGCAGGCGGATATACAGCGAAATCCCCAACAAAAAGATCGACAGCAGGAACGGAATACGCCAGCCCCATTGCGCAAACGCCGTGCGCGGCTTGCCGTCCGCTGCATTGATAACTGCACCCGCCGCATCCAGAATCGCATCTGGCCAATAGGCATTCACGATGGCCGTTACTGCCATGATGACGATCAACGACAACAACAGACCAATCGTCGCCGTCGTCTGGATGAACGCCGTAAAATAGCCCCGCTGATTTTGCGGCGCATGTTCGGCCACATAAACCGCAGCCCCACCGTACTCACCACCCAAGGCCAATCCTTGCAGCGTGCGCAGCAGGATCAACAAGATCGGTGCCATGATACCAATGCGTTCATACGTCGGCAGCAGACCCACCAGAAACGTCGATGCACCCATGATAAGAATGGTCACAAGGAAGGTATATTTCCGCCCGACGATATCGCCCAATGACCCAAACACCAGCGCACCAAACGGGCGCACCACAAACCCCACCGCAAACACCAGCAGCGTAAACACCGTGCGTGTCGCATCCGGCAGATCAGGCGAAAAGAAATGCACGCCAATGACAGCGGCAAGCGATGCGTAAAGATAGAAGTCATACCATTCAAAGATCGTGCCAGCGGATGAAGCAAGAATAACCTTCCGCTCCTCCGCCGTCATCGGACGCTTTCGCGCACTGGTGTCTACCGTCGTATAGGCCATGTGGGTTCCCTCCCGTTGCGCCGGTTTCCCGGCTTTTTGATATAACTCACCAATCCCGTTCAGCTTGGGGGCCAGACGGGGTGGTCAGGTGGCGTCACCGCCATTGCGTTTTTCTGGCTGTATCCCCTTAGGGTCAGCCCTTGGTCAGGGCACTTGCGCACCCCTTCATTTCAGCCCCGGTTCATCCGGTTGCTGATCAACTCCTCCACCACCGACGGATCGGCCAAAGTAGAGGTATCCCCCAATGCGGCAAAGTCGTTCTCCGCAATCTTGCGCAGGATGCGCCGCATGATCTTGCCCGACCGCGTTTTCGGCAGGCCCGGTGCCCATTGGATCAGGTCCGGCCGCGCAATCGGCCCGATTTCCGTGCGCACCCACGCACCCAGGTCTTTGCGCAACGCCTCTGTCGGCTCCACGCCCCTCATCAGCGTCACATAGGCATAGATGCCCTGCCCCTTGATATCATGCGCAAAGCCCACCACCGCCGCCTCGGCCACATCCACATGTGCCACCAAGGCGCTTTCGATTTCCGCCGTGCCCATGCGGTGGCCGGATACGTTCAGCACATCATCCACGCGCCCCGTAATCCAGTAATAGCCATCCGCATCGCGGCGGCAGCCATCACCCGTGAAGTAATAGCCCTTGTACTGGCTGAAATACGCCTCCTCAAACCGCGCATGGTCACCCCACAGGGTGCGCATCTGCCCCGGCCAACTGTCCGCGATGCACAAGACGCCCTCGCACGCCGCCTCCGTCTGCACCTCAGCCGTTGCCGCATCCAACACCACCGGCTGCACCCCAAAGAACGGCAGCGTCGCCGACCCCGGCTTTGTCGGGATCGCCCCCGGCAAAGGCGTGATGATGTGCCCGCCCGTTTCGGTCTGCCAGAACGTATCCACAATCGGCAATGCATCCTTGCCCACATGGCGCGAATACCAGTTCCATGCCTCCGGGTTGATCGGCTCGCCCACCGTGCCCAGCAGTTTCAGGCTGCTCAGATCATGCCCTTCCACCCATTGCGGCCCCAGCGCCATCAGACTGCGGATCGCCGTCGGTGCCGTGTAAAACTGCGTCACCTTGTGCTTGGCAATCACCTCCCAGAACCGCCCCGCATCAGGATAGGTCGGCACGCCTTCAAACATCACCGTCGTCGCCCCGTTCGCCAGCGGGCCGTAGACGATATAACTGTGCCCCGTCACCCAGCCCACATCCGCTGTGCACCAGAATACGTCGCCATCGTGGTAATCGAACGTCATCTGATGCGTCAGCGCTGCAAACACGATGTAGCCGCCGGACGTATGCACCACGCCCTTCGGCTTGCCCGTCGATCCCGATGTATACAGAATGAACAGCGGATCCTCCGCCCCCACTTCCGCAGGCGCACAGTCCGCAGATGCAGCAGCCATCTCGGCCAGCAGGTCGATATCCCGCCCAGGGGCCCACGTCGTCTGCCCGCCCGTATGCTTGACCACCAGACTTTTCACCCGGTCATTGCAGTGCAACAATGCCGCATCCGTGTTGGATTTCAGCGGCGTCGCCTTGCCCGCCCGCGGCGCGTGGTCCGCCGTGATAACGATATTCGCCCCGCAATCGTTGATCCGGTTCGCCAGCGCATCCGCCGAAAACCCCCCGAACACCACCGAATGCACCGCCCCGATCCGCGCGCAGGCCAGCATCGCAAACGCCGCCTCCGGGATCATCGGCATGTACAACACCACCCGGTCGCCCTTCTGAACCCCCTGCGCCTTCAGCACATTGGCAAGCCTGCAAACCTGATCGTGCAACTCCGCATAGCTGATATGCCGCGCCGCAGTTTTCGGATCATCCGGCTCCCAGATAATCGCCGTCTGCGCAGCCCTTGTGGCCAAATGCCGGTCAATGCAATTCGCCGCCACGTTCAGCGTGCCATCCTCATACCATTTGATGCTGATGTTGCCCGGCGCAAACGACGTATTCTTCACCCGCGTATACGGATGCATCCAGTCAATCCGCTTGCCCTCAGCCCACCAGAACGCCTCCGGGTCCGCCACAGATGCCGCGTAGCGTGCCGCATAACCCGCCGCATCCACATGCGCGCGTTTCACAAATTCCGTCGATGCCGCATGCACCCCAGCATGGTCTGACATTGCCGCCCCCCCAGTATTCCAAGGGCGATCACCCCTTGCTACTGGCATCTTAATAGATTTGTGAAGGAATGGCTAACATATTTTTTTCATTGGATTTTCTTGTGAATAATTTGACTTCCATCCAACAGTATCTGCAAAGTTCAGAAAATTTCCCATGGCCTCAATGGCAAATCTGCCCGCAAATGCAAAAGGGGCCGTGCACGGCCCCTTTCCGCCATACTACACCGGCGTGTCGCACCTGACCGTCACCTGTGCCCGCCCCTTTACATTCACAGGCCAGCGCAAATGCACGAACTTCCCCCCCGCCCCCTGTTCCACCAGCGCATAGGGTGCCGCATATTGCGCCACGTTGCTGGCGGTCGTCACCGCCCCCTCCGGCACCACCGCAGGCACACAGCGCGCCCGCCCGCCAAACGGCATGAACGCACCCCCATCCACCACCCAGGTATCCGCCGCCGTATTCTGCACATGCTCCACAATCACCGGCGACGCCGTGATCTGGCTCACCCCGTTGAACGTGTTGTTCGCAAACACGACATTCCGCATCCGCCCGTAATCCAGCCCCGCCACCGTCGTATCCACCTTTTCCGCCCGGTCAATCGTGCCATTCACCGTGCGGAACGTGTTGCCCGTCACGCTCATCCCGTTCAAAAAATGCCCCGGCCCCTTTGGTGCCACCACGATCCAGCGGAACCAAGACCCTACATCCATCGCAAAGAACACATTGCCCGTCATCGTCAGCCCGCCAAACGAAAACTCCGCATCGTAATCCGGGTTCGGGTCATGCTCGTTCGACATTTCGATAAAGCAGTTGTCGATGTAATTGCCCGTCAGAAACACATTCGGTGTCGGTGTTGTAAACACGATCCCCGCCTTGCGCGTGCCCTGCACCTCATCATCGCCCTGAAAGAAGTGGTTGCCCACAAAGATATGCGTCGTGCCCGCCACAATCGCAAAATGCGCAAAGCGTGCCACCCGGTTCTGCCTGATCTTTGCATCATTCGCGTTGATGTTTATTGCCACCGTCGTGCGGTCCTGCACCGCCACAGATTGTTCGTTCGACACGAACTGGCACTGGTCAATCACCAGATCCTGACACCCCCGCCCATGCGAGCTGATGCCACGGTCTTTCGGCTTGGTCACACTGCAATCCACGACGCGGAACGTCTGCCCATCGGGTGCCAGCAGAATCCCACTGCTGATGCCATTGCATTGCACTTCCACATTGCTGATCTCGAATTTTGAGAATTTGGAAAACCCGCTGAAATCCAGCAGGTACTTGAACCGCCGGAAGGTAAAGGTCCGCGTGCCCGCCGCCGCCCATAACGGCTGGCTCAACTCCACCGTGCCCGCCCCCACGTTCTTCGATTTCACATAAACCTCACGCCCCACCCCCGTGCCCGTCACCAGCGCCCCCACCGGCACGTTGGCCACATTCACCACCCCTGTCAGACGCGTCGGTTGTGCCACGGCATAGGTCGCAACCGATGTAACTGTCGTCGTGGTCCAATCCGTATTGGCAATCGCGCTTAACGTGCCGTTCGTCAGCACCCGGCGCACTTCAAAACTGTCCAGACCGACCACGGCCGACACATCCACCGGCCCCGGCAGATCAACCTTGCGCCCGTTCAGGTTCAATTCCACATGGTCGCTGGAAAAGAACATCGCCTGCAGCGCCTTCTTGAACCCCGTCAGTTCAGACCCGAACGCCGCCGTATAGCTTTCCAGATCAAAGTTGCGTCGGCAGATCAGGCGTGATGCCGCAGGCATCGTCACGCGGCCCTCAAACCGCACCGGGTTGTCCAGCGTCAGGTTGCCTGCAATGCGAAACGTGCCGGGTGACACAATCACCGTGCGCCCTGCCGCCGCCACATCCGCCGCCTCAAACGCTGCCGTGTCATCCGTGACATTGTCGCCTTTGGCGCCATAATCGCGCACATCCACCCAATCCATCATCTTGCGCAGAAAAACTCCCGTCACATCCTCAATCGTGATGTCCTCAATCCGCACCACGCCGCCCGTGCCCCCCGTCAGGTCCAGCCCGATATGCGCATAGGTCGGCGTAATACCCCACGCGAGGTCCACCCCCTGCCGATCGCCCGACCCGATGATCGCCGTGATCGTCCTGACCGTCCCGTAACTCGTCAGCGTCGTCACCGCCCCGGTCTGCGGCACACTCGCGTTTGTCCCGTTCGACCGCCCCGCCCAGGCCGCAATCCGCACCCCCGGCAACGTGCCCGCCAGCGCCTTGATGCGCACGGTGACCAGCAGATACATCCCCGGCTGAAACGGGATCTGCTGATAACACCGCACCTTCTGCACGGCATCCACCTTCTGCAACTCCATGCAGCCGCCGAAATCCTGATCGTTCGGCACATAGGCCGCATTGCCCTGCCCCGCATAAGACCCCTGCACCGGTGTGCCATCCTCGCGCGACCACCGGTTCAACCCCGCCGCAAAGGCTGGCGGCATCAACACCAGCCCGTCAGTAATTGCCTTGTTCATGCGCGATACCCTCCGATGTGCAGGCAGGGCCAATGCCCCGGACCGCCCATCAGGTATCAATCATTGGTTAACGCTGCCTCAGCCCCCCGCGCGCCACCCGCGGCCAACACGCAACACATGGGCTTTCTGTTTGCACAAATACGCATTGCGACAGACCAGCTACCGCTCCCCTTGCAGAACCAATCCCCCCGACGTTGCCCGCAAGGGCTTCGGGCGCCCCCGTTACGCCCCGATCCCCACCGGCGGCAACAATTGTACCCCGTTGATCTGCCAGCCTTCCGGCGTCTCGATCATCTGATAATCCAGCATATGCGTCGCACCCGCCTGATCCGTAATCATCACCCGCTGCCACAGCCCCCCCGCCACCTGCCGCAACTCCAGCATCCGCACCGTTCCCGGATGCGCCACCATCGGATAGCCTTGGTTCACCATCGCGCCAAAATTCTCTGGCGTCCCGAAGATGCCCTTGATGAACGGGCTCGCAAACGTAAACGCCGTCGCGAAATCTTCCGCCGTGAACGCCTGCAACTGGTTGTTGATCGTCGCCTCAATATCCGGATTCCGCGCCTCATCCGCATATGCGGGCAAGGCGAGCAGGGACAGCAATAGGCCAAAAACATGAGCGCGCATGTGACTTCCTTTCCGTTACGTCCCCGGGAAAAAGGTTAGCCTTGTTCTGACGATTGTCAAACTTGTGAGAATCAGCCAGAAATTGGATTGGGTAACAATTACGTGATTCTTGGCTTTGCGCGCCAATCTGCCGAACTTACTTACGGAACCACAACGATTATACTGAAGAAACGCTTGATAGGAGAAGCCCGATGCACTTAACGAATGTGATTTGTGGTCTTGTTGCTGCAACATTTATGGTAGGCTGCGCATCGGACATAATGCAGGGCATGGTTGGCAAGGATGTTACGGAAGTGATCGCCGAGCGCGGACCACCAATGAACGTTTTCGATATGCCTGATGGGCGCAAGGCTTTTCAGTGGAAGATAGATAGCACCTACATGATGCCGTCGAATACCACGGTGACAGCATACGGAAACACCGCCACTGCGATCACAACCGGGGGTGGGATGTTCGACAGCACCTGTTTCTACACGTTGTATGGCAAGCCAAACCCACAAAAAAGCTATACGGTTGTGGGTTTCCAACCACCGAACGCGATGTGCGAATGATCGTCAATAGCGCCTAACCCACCAATGCCCCCGCCAACCCCCTGTCAATCAGCGTAATCGTCTCCGCCACCCCGTACAGCGCCACAAACCCCCCAAAGCGCGGCCCCTGCGATGCCCCCAACAGCACCTCATACAGCGCCGTAAACCAGTCCCGCAGTGGCTCGAAACCCGCTTGCGTTCCTACCGCAAACACCATCGTCTGCAACGCCTCTGCGTCCAAGCCCCCATCCCAGACCGCCAGCCGCGCCCGCAAATCCTCCAGCGCCAAACGCTCCTTGTCGGACGGCAAACGGAACACCCGCGTGGGTGCCACGAAATCATCGAAATACCGCAGCGCAAATCCCGCCGCCGCATCCAGATCAGGGTTCGCCTCCGGTGATGCCCCCGGCGCATAGCGCTGAATGAACCCCCACAACCCCGCCTTATCCTTCGCCCCCGCCACGCTCGCCAGGTTCAACAACATCGCAAACGGCACCACCATATGGCTCTCCGGTGGCTGTCCCCGGTGGATATGGAACACCGGGTTATTCACCCGCGTGTCCATGTCCTGCCCCGCAAACGCCCGTAATTGCTGATGATACTCATCCACCGCCTTCGGGATCACATCAAAATGCATCCGTTTCGCCGTCTTCGGCTTTTGATACATAAAGTATGACAAGGACTCCGACGCCGCATAGGTCAGCCACTCATCAATCGTCAGGCCATTGCCCTTCGACTTACTGATCTTCTGCCCATTCTCATCCAGAAACAGCTCATACGAATAATGGTTCGGCGCCCGCCCCCCCAGCACTTCGCAAATCCCGTCATAGATCGGCGTGTTCGTCGAATGGTCCTTGCCATACATCTCGAAATCCACATCCAGCGCCGCCCAGCGTGCCCCGAAATCCGGCTTCCATTGCAGCTTTACATTGCCGCCCGTCACCGGCAGCGTCCATTCCCGCCCCGTCTCATCATCAAACGTCACCGTCGCCGCAACCCCATCCACATGCTTGATCGGCACATAGAGCACCCGCCCCGTTTCCGGATGGATCGGCAAGAAACACGAATAGGTCTGTTGCCGCTCCTCTCTTAACGAAGCCAGCATGATCGCCATGATCCCGTCATACCGCTCGCAGGCCAGCCGCAGCGTGTCGTCAAACCGCCCCGACCGGTAGAACTCCGTCGCTGAAATGAACTCATACGCGAACCCGAACGTATCCAGAAACCGCCGCAACATCGCGTTGTTATGGTCCCCAAACGACGCATACTCCCCATACGGGTCCGGCACGCGCGTCAATGGCATCTGCATATGCTGGCGCAACATGTCCTGCTGCGGCACGTTTTCCGGCACCTTGCGCATGCCATCCACATCGTCCGAAAAACAGATCAACCGCGTCGGGATGTCGCTGATCACCTCGAACGCCCGCCGGATCATCGTTGTCCGCGCCACCTCGCCAAACGTCCCGATATGCGGCAGACCCGATGGCCCATAGCCCGTCTCGAACAGCACATAGCCCTTTTCCGGTGCTGCCTTTTCATACCGCTTCATCAATGCCCGCGCCTCCTCAAACGGCCAGGCCTTGGATTTCATCGCAGCATCACGAAGCGCAGACATCGGCGGATTCCTTGCAGGGCACCGTGCCCCCGGCCTGTCCTCTATTGCCCCCCCCGCCTCCCGTCAATATTCTGCACCCGCAAGCAAAGGAGCATCCCGTGATCCAACCCACCTCGCTGACCCCCCAGGATGCCCTTGTCGCCGTCATGATTGCCGTCTGCGCATCGGACGAACACATGCGCACCACCGAACTCGTCGCCATCAACCGCATGGTCGACCAGATGCCGGTTTTCGAAGGCTACGACCCCGACCGCATCCGCCAAATCTCACAAACCGTGCTGGATTTGTTCGAGGAGGAAGAAGGCCTGAACGCCCTCTTCGGCCTGATCCGCGTGGCCTTGCCCCAGCGCCTGCACGAAACAGCCTATGCCATGGCCTGCGACGTTGCCGCCGCCGATACCAATGTCAAGGCGGTCGAACTCGAAATGCTGGGCGAAATCCGCGATCAGTTACAGATCGACCGCCTGCATGCCGCCGCCATCGAATGGGGTGCCCGCGTGCGGCATATGCGGGCCTAAGTCTTTCTGTTTGCCTAAATACGCAAAGCCACCCACACAACGCCATCCCGACGTCGCCCGAAAGGGCGGAGGAGGCCCCTTGCCCATAATATTGCATGACAGCCCTGCACGTCTCCCGCTAGCCTGATCCCATCCGATCAAGCAGGAATTGTCATGCGCCGCCTCATCCTCGCCCTCTGCCTCACCCTGCTGCCGCTGACCGCCCACGCCTTTTGCGGCTTCTACGTCTCACGCGCTGATGGCTCACTCTATAACCGCTCGTCCACTGTGGTTTACACGCGCGTCAACGAAACCTCCGTCATCACCATGTCGTCTGACTATCGCGGGCCAGCCGCCGAATTCGCGATGATCGTGCCCACGCCCACCGTGCTGGATAAATCACAGGTCCAAACCGTCCCCGCCGCCACCGTGGCCCATCTGGACCGCTATACCGCGCCACGGTTGGTAGAGTATTTTGACTCTGACCCTTGCGGCGTGGTCATTGCCGATGAAGGTGAACCTCTTGTCGCGATGGCTCCCGGCGGTGCCCCCACCCGCAAAGAACGCCGTGAAGGTGCCCGCTCCCTTGGCGTCACCGTTGAGCGTGAATTCGCCGTCGGCTCCTATGACATCCAGATGCTCTCTGCCCGCCAATCCGACGGCCTTGCCACCTTCCTGCGCTCTGAAGGCTACAAACTGCCCGACGGTGCCGAAGACGCCCTGCAAAGCTATATCGCCATGGGCATGAAGTTTTTCGTGGCCAAAGTGAACCTGCAACGTCATTCCGCAGACGCCGCCCAGGACCTCGAACCCCTGCAAATGACTTTTCGGTCAAAGGACTTCATGCTGCCCATCCAACTGGGCAAGGTCAACGGCGATGGCCCCCAGGACCTCATCGTCCTCGCCCTGACCCGCCAGGGCCGTGTGAACCTGACCAATTATACCACCAAGGAAATCCCTACCGATCAGAACGTACCCGTCTTTGTGAAAGAGGTTTTCCCCCAATTCTTCCGCGCCATGGTCAATAAACTCGCCCCCAGCCACGGTGCCTTTCTTGAATACGCCTGGGATATGGGCTGGTGCGACCCCTGCTCCGATGACCCCCTGACCTATGCCGAATTCCAGCAGCTTGGCGTCGTCTGGGTGCGCAAGGCCGATGCCGCCACCCCGAACGTCTTTGTCACCCGCCTGCACATCCGCTATGACGAAAAGTCTTACTTCGAAGACCTGAAATTCGTGGTGACCGACAATCGCGATAACTTCCAAGGCCGCTACATCCTGAACCACCCTTTTGATGGTGACATCACCTGTGATGCCGGTGCCTATATCGCCGAAGTCCGTGCGCGGAATAAGACCGAGGCCAAAACCCTGCGCGGCCTGACAGGCTGGCCTGTCGAAAACATCCGGTCAAACATCGCCAAGACCATTCCCAAACTCTACCGCTAACGGCTCACCCGCTCCACAATGAACGCGGCCAGCGCCGCCGCCGCTGGCGTCAACCGTGCCACCCCCAGCAACGCGATCTCTGCTGCCGCCAACTCCGGCCACCCCTCCAGCACGCACAATCCCTCCGGCACCATCGCCCGCGGCATCACCGTCACGCCCAACCCCGCCCGCACTGCCGCCGCACAGCCCGCGAATGACGGGCTGGTGAAAACCCCTGTCCATGGCACATGTGCGCCGTCCAGCGCGCCCGTCGCCCGCCCCCGGTACACACAAGGTGCCGGTGACAGCACCAATGGCACCGGCCTGCGCGCCGCCCCTAACGCCACCTCCTGCGCCCCCGCCCAAACCAGATCTTCACCCCACAGCCGCTGCGCCCCCGCATAGGGCCGCGCCGGGTCTTGCTTCACCACGATCAGGTCATGCTGGCCTGCCTGAAACTCTGCCACCAGGGGCAGCGTCAACTGGCACGTCACATGCAGCTCCACCGCCGGGTGTGCCGCCGCAAATACCCCAAGGATGTCCGGCAAATACGCCGATGCGAAATCCTCCGGTGATCCGAACCGCACCTCACCCGCCACTTCCGGCACCCGGAACCGCGCCAGCATCGCATCCGCCTGTGCCACCATCGCCTTTGCATGTGGCAACAGCCGCTCGCCATCCGCCGTCAACCGCACCACCCGTGTCGTGCGTTGCAGCACGCGGCATCCCAGCATCGCCTCCAGTTTAACAATCTGCCCCGATACCGCCGATTGCGACCGCCCGATCCGCCCACCCGTCGCACTGAAACTGCCCGTCTCCGCCAGCGATACAAACGTCCGCAACAGGCTCGTATCCAGATCATTCATGCGTCATGCCAATCAATCCTATCAGAAATTCCCATTTCTCTTTTCAATCAAAGCCCCCCAAAAGGGCAAGCCTTATCCGTGAAAAGAGATCAAAATGGACACCACCCTCCTCATCGAAAACCTCATCTCGCCCATCACCCTTGCCTTCCTGCTGGGCATCATCGCCACCCTTATCAAATCCGATCTGGAAATCCCCGAACCCGTCATCCGCATCTTTGCCATCTTCCTTTTGCTGTCCATCGGCCTGCAGGGCGGGCGCGAACTTGCCACCGCTGATCTCGGCAACCTGCTTGGCGCCATCACCCTCACCGGCATTCTCGTCATCACCCTGCCGCTGACAGCCTTCCTTGTCGCCCGCACCATCGTTGGCCTTGATATCCGCAATGCCGCAGGCGTCGCCGCCCTCTATGGTTCCGTCTCTTCTGTCACCTTCATTGTCAGCCGCACCTATGCCGAAGGCGCCGGTACCCCGATGGAAGGCTACATCACCGGCCTCATCGCCCTGATGGAACTCGGCATCCTCGTTGCCCTGTTCTATGGCCGCCTCGCCCTCGCCCGCACCGATGGTGCTGTCACCGGCCTGTCCGTCATCCTCTCCGAAACGCTGCGCGGGCGCGGCCTCGTCTTGCTGATCGGCGGGCTTGTGATGGGCTTTGCGATTGGCGAGAAGAACTTCACCAAAATTGAACCGTTCTTCGTCGATCTGTTCCGTGGCATCCTTGTGCTGTTCCTGCTGGAAATGGGCATGACCGCTGCCAAATCCTTGCGCGCCTTTGCCATGGTCGGCCCCCGCATGCTGGCCTTTGGCATCGCCATCCCGCTGTTCAACGGCATCATTACCGGCTTCCTCGCCACGCTGATCGGTCTGCCCATGGGATCAGCCTTTGTCTTGGCTGCCGTCGCCGCCTCGGCCAGCTACATCGACGCCCCTGCCGCCGTGCGCGCCACCTTCCCTGAGGCGAACCCCAGCATCTACCTGACCAGCTCGCTGGGCATCACCTTTCCCTTCATGCTGATCCTCGGTGTGCCGCTGATCTATCAGATCACTCTGTTCTGGCAATCAGTCCTTCTCTGATCCTGACCAGCCGCCCGTCCGCCTACGGCTTTCTGTCTGCCCAAATACGCAATATGACTTGGGTCCCCCGCGCTATCGCCAAAAGACCATCCCCCCATCCCGACGTCGCCCGCCAGGGCGGAGGAGGCTCCCCTACCCATACATCCCCGCCCAGCGTGTAATCAGCCGCCCCTGCAACCGCCTTGCCCGTTTCACCCAGGCCTTGCCACCATCAGGCAACTCCCGCTGGGCCATGGGCAAGGCATCCCGCCGCGCCGTATCTGCGCAGAAAACCGCAAAAGCCAGCTCCGTCCCCCCCGGCGGCTGGATGAACCCCGCAAGGCCCGACACAAAGTTCAACGTCCCACTCTTTGCCCGCACCTGCACCGGATGGTCCGGGATATCTTTCCCCGCCGCATCGCGCATCCCCACATCCCGCAGAATGCCCCGCAACAGGTTCCCATGTTTCA
>JANNBG010000658.1:0-2229 GCA_031385205.1 Rhodobacterales bacterium | reverse complement strand
CCACGGTGGACTTAAACCCTGCCTCGCACAGCGCGATCACATCCATATAGCCTTCCGCCACCACCAATGGCTGGCCCTTGCCCGCCGCCTCGCGTGCCGCTGCGTGGTTGTAAAGGTTGCGCCCTTTGTCGAACAGCTCCGTCTCCGGCCCATTCAGGTATTTCGCCCGCGCATCCGCCGCCATCGCCCGCCCGCCAAACGATATCGCCCGCCCCCGCCCATCCCGGATCGGAAAGATAATCCGCCCCCGGAACCGGTCGTAAATGCTGCCATAATCTGCCTTCGCACACACCCCCGACGCCACGATCAAATCTGCCGCAATTCCCTTGCCTACCAGCGCGTTGAACAACCCTTGTCGCGCGTCCGGCGCAAAGCCGATGTCCCAGCTGTCTTGCGCCTCCGGTGATAACTTCCTGCGCGCCAGATAATCCCGCGCATCCGCCGCCGCCGACGTGCGCAGTTGCAGGCGGAACCATTTGACCGCCTCATCGCACACCGCCACCAACTGCGTCCGCCGGTCCGCCTTTTGTGCAGCCTGTGGGTCACGCGCGGGCATCGGCATCCCCGCCTCGCGTGCAAGGATTTCAATGGCTTCCATGAAACTGACGTTCTCCGTCTCTTTCACGAAACTGACAGCATCCCCTTTGGCCTGACAGCCAAAGCAATAGTAATAGCCCTTGCGGTCATCCACATGGAAACTTGCGTTCTTTTCCTGATGAAACGGGCAAGGTGCCCACATATCGCCCTTGCCCATGTTCGACTTGCGCATATCCCACGTCACCTTGCGCCCCACAACGGACGACAGGGACACGCGCGTGCGCAACTCATCAATGAAACCGGGTGGCAGGGACATGAGCGTTATATTGGGCAGGCTGGGCACAAAGTCCAGACGCTGGTGCCTACAGAACCGCGTCCCGCGCCGCAACCATCTGCATTGCGTTCGCAATCTCATGCCACGCCGTGCGCGCCATCGACCGGAACACCAGCAGCGTAAACGCATAAGGCCCCGTCCGCCACAGTACAGCATTCATGTGGTTCAGCGGCGCGCGCACCGCATTTCCAACAGGAAAATTTGTGGCCCGCAGGTCCAGCGGGATCAGCCGCGCCAG
Source organism: Rhodobacterales bacterium (assembly GCA_031385205.1). GTDB lineage: Bacteria > Pseudomonadota > Alphaproteobacteria > Rhodobacterales > Rhodobacteraceae > JAAFHS01. The sequence goes on along the minus strand of JANNBG010000658.1, from coordinate 1,120 downwards.
CACCACCTCGGCTTGGGGCCCAGACAGCGTGAATGCGGCCCAGCCATCCGATTGGTCCGTTAGCGCACAGGTTGCGGCCAGTGCGACCGGATCAGCGCCCAACAGAAACCCCTGATTGCGCCCCGTCCAGATCAGCGTCACATCATCCGCCACGCTGGTACGGTTCGGTGCGGGAAATACCAAACCCATGGATTTCAGCACCTTGGCCACAGCCTTATCCTGCCCCTGAAACGGCGCTACCGACGTCATGCGGGGCAACGGCCATTCGGCCAGCGTCGTCTGGCCATGGGTAAGTGCGGCCACACCCAGCGGCAATTTTGCGATCAGTTCAGGCACGCAGCTTCGCCCCCTCTTTGTCATGGAACACCGGGTCCGTCACCTCCACCAGCAAATCAATCGCGCGCATGTGGTCCACCAGCCGCACCCTCTCGCCGTGCCGCGCCCGCCCGTTGCGCAAGAACGCCAGCCCCAACCATGTGTTCAGCGTCGGCGACGGCCCCACAGACGTCACATAGCCCTGCGAATTCTCCCGGTTCACCGCATCGCCCGGTGTAAACAGATGCGCACCGGCACTGATCTGCGCGCCTTCCAGCGGCCTGATGCCCACCAGTTGCTCGCGCTCAGGTCCGCTTAACCCCGGTCGCAGTGACGCGCCCTTGCCGATGCAGTCCTTCTTCGCACTCACCATCCCCTGCATGCCAATATCGAACGCCGTCACCCGCCCATGGATTTCCGCATGCGTGATGAACCCCTTCTCAATCCGCAGCACATTCAGCGCCTCCATCCCATAAGGCCCACCCCCAAGCGTTTCCGCCCGCGCCACCAAATCCCGGAACAGCGCCTCGCCATAGCGCGTCGGTACCGCCACTTCATACCCCACTTCACCCGAAAAACTGATGCGGAAGATGCGCCCCTGCACCCCTTGAATCGTTACAGGCGCACAGCCCATGAACGGCAATTCCGGCATCTCGCACATCGTGGCCAGCAAATGCCGCGCCATAGGCCCTGCCACCGCAAACTGCGCCCAAGCCTCCGTCACCGAAATGCAGCGCACATCCCATGCCGCACAATGCGCCTGCTGGATGAAATCCAGATGCCGCATCACCTGCCCCGCCGCCGC
>JANNBG010000734.1:0-5199 GCA_031385205.1 Rhodobacterales bacterium | reverse complement strand
ATCACCACGAAGGACACGATGGACACAAAGGAAATCCGGGCTCGCTTTTCGTCAACAGCATCGCTTTAAATGGCAAAGCAAAATGGGATCTCGACAGCCGCATTCAGATCACCCGCACCCGCCGCAATGAATACATCATCGGGCGGCTCATCAACTTTAACTCGATCCGTGCAGGCGATATCAACGCCAATCTGCCCTCGCTAATCGGCGATCTGACTTTTCACCGCCGCTTTTCCGGCGGCCCACTGGGCGGCATGGGCGGCTTCCGGTTTCAGACCCACAGTCATCGCCGCGCGTCTCATGTGATCGGGGATACCGATGGTGACGGGATTGGCGATGGCCGTGACGTCAGCCGCGCCTCGGCGCGCATCGATTGGCGCAGATCGTGGCTGCTGCCCGTGGGCATCGAGGCCACGATAGCCGCCGAAGGCCAGGCCGATTTCTATGATATTCAGCAGGATGCGGCCTTTCAGGGCACCACCACCCGCACCCAAGGCGCTGCCGCGGTCGAATTGCGCTGGCCGTTTCAGCGCATCGGTGCCGCTGGCGTCGCCCATGTCATCGAACCCGTCGTGCAACTGGTCATCGCCCCGCGCAAAACGGACCTGCTGCCCAATGAGGATTCCGCATTGGTCGAATTTGATGAAGGCAACCTTTTCGCACTGGACCGCTTTCCCGGCACCGATGCCATCGAACGCGGCGTGCGCACCAACCTTGGCCTCAGCTATACCCGCTATGACCCAAAGGGCTGGACCCTTGGCGTATCTGTCGGCCGCGTCATCCGCGATCAGGATTTGGGGCAGTTTGGCGTCGCGTCCGGCCTGAATGGCGAGACATCCGATTGGCTGGCCACCGTGCAACTGACCTATCCTGTGGGTCTCACCTTCACCAACCGCGCCTTGATCGGCAATTCCGGCGATCTGACCAAGGCCGAATCCCGGCTGGACCTCACACAAGGGCGCTTTGCTGTGGCCGGGTCTTATGTCTGGGCCGTGCCCGATGCGTCCGAGAACCGCCCGAATGCGCTGTCCGAGCTGACCTTTGACACACGTTATCAGTTCAGCAGTGGCTGGACAGGCAAACTGACCGGGCGTTATGATTTTGAAGCCGAGCAAGGCACGATTGCGGGGTTGGGGCTGGTATTCAAGAATGAGTGTATCGCGGTCGATCTTTCCCTCTCGCGCCGCTTTACTTCATCCTCTAGTGTGCAACCGACAACGGATTTCGGCCTGTCGGTCGATCTGATCGGCTTTGGCAGCGGCACTGCGGCAGGACCATCACGGCAGTGCCGACGGTAAAAATGGGTGGGCGAATGACGGCAGGCAGGACTCTGATACTGATACTGACGCTGGCCATTGGCCTTGCGGCACCGATCCATGCGCAAGACAACCCCTTTGCACCCCGCCTTTATGTGAATGACCGCGTCATCACCCAGTACGAACTGGATCAGCGCGCGCGGGTTCTGCAACTGCTGCGCTCGCCCGGCAACCCCGAAAAAGAGGCCATGGATGCGCTGATCGAAGACCGTCTGCGCATGATCGAGGCAAAGCGTCTGGGCCTGACCGTCACGCCCGAAGCCCTGCAAGCCGGGCTTGAGGAATTCGCAGGCCGCGCCAACCTGACGGCCGAGCAATTCATCGGCGCCCTGGCCCAGGGCGGGGTTGAACCACAATCCTTCCGCGACTTTGTCGAGGCGGGCCTCGTCTGGCGCGATGTGGTACGGGGCAAATATCTGGGTCAGGTTCAGGTGACCGAGGCCGAGGTTGACCGTGAAATTGCGCGCGGTGCACAGACCACCAAAATCCGCCTGCTGCTGTCGGAACTGGTGCTGCCCATGCAGCCCGGTCAGGAAGACGCAGTCCTCGCCCGGGCGATTGAGCTGCAGGCCAGCATCGGCACCGAAGGTGGCTTTGCCTCTGCTGCACGCAGATATTCCGCATCGGCCTCTGCCGGGTCGGGCGGCGCGCTTGATTGGCTGCCGCTGGAAAACCTGCCCGGCGCACTCGCCCCCCTGCTGCTGGCGCTCGAACCCGGTCAGGTCAGCGATCCGGTGCAGGTGCCCAATGCTGTGGTGCTGTTTCAGTTGCGCGATCTGGAGGAAACGGTCGGCGTGCCCGACACCGGCATCAATGTTGAATATGCCGAATATCTGCTGCCTCCGGATGGTGATGTGGCCGCCTTGCGCGCCCGCGTCGATACCTGTGCGCAACTTTATGCCGAGGCGCACGGGCAGCCCGAAGGCACACTGACCGTGCGCACGCAAGGCATGAACGAGATCCCGACAGATGTGGGACTGGAACTGGCCAAGCTGGATTTGAACGAATCATCAGGCGCACTGATGCGTGGCGGCAACCGCCTGTTCCTGATGCTGTGCAGCCGCACAGCGATCCCGGAACCGGTGATCCCGCTGACCGAACCGGGTGATGGCGAGGCTGTGGCCGCGGCAGATGCGCCTGAGGCGGACCTGACGCCAGACCGCAACGCCATTCGTGACCGCTTGCTGAACCAGCGGCTGGCCGGCTTTGCCGACCGCGATCTGGGCCAGCTGCGCGCCGAGGCGATCATCCGTGCGCCATAGCCGCGTGGCGCTGACTTGTGGCGAGCCCGCAGGCATCGGGCCGGAAATTGCGGCAAAGGCTGTGGGTTGCGGTGTGCCGTTCTTCTGGATCGGCGACCCGCAGCATTTGCCGCATACCACCCGGTGGCAGGCGATTGCATCACCTGATGAACAGGTACCCGACGGCGTGTTGCCCGTGCTGGTGCATGATTTTCCATCCGTCGCTGTGCCGGGTGTGCCACAGCCTGCGCATGCGCAAGGCGTGATCGACGTCATCGCGCGCGCCGTGGCCTTGGTACAGGACGGGCAGGCCGTGGCCATCTGCACCGCGCCCATCAACAAAAAGGCGCTGAAGGACGGCGCGGGCTTTGCCTTTCCCGGCCACACTGAATATCTGGCACATCTGGCAGGCGATGTGCCTGTCGTCATGATGCTCGCCTGCCCCGCCCTGCGCGTGGTGCCTGCGACGATTCACATTCCCTTGGCGGACGTGCCGGGGGCATTGACGGCTGAGGGGCTGCAACAGGTGATCTGCCTGACCCATGCCGGGTTGCAGCGCGATTTCGGTATCCCCGCCCCGCGCATCGCCGTGGCGGGTCTGAACCCGCATGCGGGCGAAGGCGGGGCGATGGGGGCTGAAGAAATCACGCTGATTGCCCCATTGATTGCCCGGTTGCGCAGCGAAGGCTTTGATCTGCGCGGGCCTTTCCCTGCCGATACGATGTTCCATGCAGGCGCACGGGCCCACTATGACGTGGCCATCTGCATGTATCACGATCAGGCCCTGATCCCGATCAAGACGCTGGATTTTTCAGGTGGCGTGAATGTCACGCTGGGCCTGCCCTTCGTGCGGACCTCGCCCGACCATGGCACGGCGTTTGACATCGCGGGCAAGGGTGTGGCGGATGCGACCAGCCTGATTGCGGCGCTGCGCATGGCATGGGATATGGCGCGCTTGCGGTAGGCACCGGGGCTCTGCCCCGGACCCCGAGATAGTTAAGAACAGAGGAAGGTGCAAAGTGGCTGCGATTGACGGATTGCCGCCCTTGCGCGAGGTGATTGCAGCGCATGATCTGGTGGCAAAGAAGGCGCTGGGGCAAAACTTCATTCTGGATCTGAACCTGACCGCCCGCATTGCGCGGTCTGCGGGCGATCTGACCGGGTACGATGTGCTGGAGGTGGGCCCCGGCCCCGGCGGGTTGACGCGCGGCTTGCTGGCGACAGGCGCGCGGCATGTGCTGGCCGTGGAAAAGGACGCGCGCTGTTTGCCCGCGCTGGCCGAGATTGCGGCGCATTATCCGGGCAGGCTGACGGTCATCCACGGCGATGCGCTGGAAGTGGATGTGCGCGCGCATTTGACGGGTCCTGTGCGTGTGGTGGCGAACCTGCCGTATAACGTGGGCACGGAATTGCTGGTGCGCTGGTTGACGCCTGCCATCTGGCCACCGTTCTGGGCCAGCCTGACCCTGATGTTTCAGCGCGAGGTGGCGGAACGCATCGTGGCGGCACCGCGCACAGACCATTACGGGCGGCTGGCCCTGCTGGCACAGTGGCGCTGCGATGTGGGCATCGTGATGGGCTTGCCGCCAGAGGTCTTTACGCCAGCACCCAAAGTGCACTCGGCCGTGGTGCAGGTTAAGGCTTTGGATGCGCCGCGCTATCCGGCGGATGGTGCCATGCTGCAACGCATGGTGGCCATGGCCTTTAACCAGCGGCGCAAGATGCTGCGATCGTCGCTGAAGGCCATGGGGCCGCAGATCGAGGCGCAACTGGTGGCCGCAGGTATTCCGCCCACGGCGCGGGCGGAAGAGATTGGGCTGCAGGCGTTTTGTGCCTTGGCCCGGATCGTCGCGGGGTAAGCCCGCCTTACGCTTCGGCCTTGGGCTTGCGCGGCGCACGTGCCCGGCGTGGCGCATCGGGCGCATCTTCTGGCGCGGCAAGTATGGGCATCATCGGCGCCAGGACCGGCGCCTGATCGACCACGGGGCGCGGCGGACGCGGCGGGCGCGGTTCGCGCGGCGGGGCTGGGCGCGCATCCTGTTGGCGCGGCTCAGAAGGGCGGTCTACTCGCGGCTCAAAGCTGCGCTGTTCGTGACGCGGCTCTGCCGGGCGCGTTTCCGGCGTTTCCACCAGACCCATATCGTCTTCGGGTTCGACCACGTCAATCGCACTGGGCTGACGATCATCACGGTAATCCTGCCGATAATCGTTGCGCTGTTGCGGCTGATCGTTGCGCTGATCGCCCCGATCATTCCGCTGATCTGGCCGGTCATTGCGGAAATCGCGTCGGTCGTTGGTATCATCGCGCGGCGGACGGTTCTGGTTCTGATCGCGGTTCTGGTTCTGGTTTTGATCGCGATTATAGTTCTGGTCGCGGTTCTGCTGCGGTTGCTGGCCGCCATTGCCATTCCCGTTGCCATTGCCGTTCTGCTGGCCGCCATTCTGGTTTGGCTGGCCGTTCTGGCCATACTGCTGCTGACGGGCCGCGTTTTCCGCCTCCATCTCACGCGTGGCTTCGGCCAGCATGCGCGTGTAATGTTCCGCATGCTGCTGGAAATTCTCAGCCGCCACGCGATCATTGCTCAGTTGCGCATCACGCGCCAGAAACTGGTATTTCTCGATGATCTGCGCCGGGGTGCCGC
>JANNBG010000727.1:0-3730 GCA_031385205.1 Rhodobacterales bacterium | reverse complement strand
GAGCGGCGAAGTGAACGTTTCGCTTGAACCCGGCGCGATGCGCGTCCTGCCTTTCGGGTCCGAAGTCGAGTTTTCTACGCCGGGGCAAGGCTTGGCGCAGGCGGTGGAATTCGTCAAAGGTCAACAACGCGAAATCGCCTCTGGCGTCGGACTGACCTATGAAATGCTGTCTGGCGACCTGTCCGGCACGAATTACAGTAGTGCCCGTGTGGGCTTGCTGGAATTCCGTCGCCGCTGCGAGGGGCTGCAACGCACTCTGATCGAGGCGCAGTTGCTGCGCCCCCTCTGGCGACGCTGGATTGATGCCAAAGCCCTGTCCGGCGAAATCGGCGCGTCCGCATCCGAATTGGCTGACCACCGCGCCGTCAAATTCGTGGCCCCCGGCTGGCAATGGGTTGACCCCCTCAAAGAGGTGAACGGCGATATTCGCGCGATTGAAGCGGGGTTGAAAAGCCGCGCCGAAGTGGTCGCGGGCCGGGGTCGCGATCTTGCCGAAGTTGACGAAGAAATCGCGGCGGACACGTTCGCGCCCAAATCCCTCAAAACAGGAGTCTGAAAATGAGAAACTCGCTTTTCGCCGGGAACAATGTCACCCTTCCCGCCCCCTACGCCCTGACCTCTGGCCAGCTTGCCCAAGTGGGGTCGATTGTTGGCGTCGCGCAAGCCGCCGCTGCGATCAGCGCCGACGTGGTGCTTGTGCGCCAAGGCGTGTTCACCCTGACCAAGACTGCCGCGCAGGCGTGGACCCTTGGCCAGACCCTGTATTGGGACAACGCCACCCGCGCCGTCACCACGACGGTTGCCACCAACAAGATGATCGGTGCCGCCTTCGTAGCCGCCCTTGCCGCCGATACGGTTGGCCAAGTGCTGTTGGACGGCGCGATCCGCACATAAGGAACCCGCACCATGATCGTTCACCTGCGCGCCACTGCCCTGCGCCCGTCCACGTTCAACGCCGATGCCAGGACGATTGAAGCTATCGTTTCGACCGGGGCACCCGTATCCCGCCCCGGTTACACCGAAGTGCTGGACCTGCGCGGCGTGGACCTTTCGCGGCTGGTGAATGCCCCGGTGCTGGACGGCCACCAGTCTGCCACCACCCGCGACCAGCTTGGGGTGATCGAAGCGGCGCGGATGACCCCAGAGGGCTTGTTGGTGGTCATCCGCTTTCGCGAAAGCACCCCGGCGGCGCAGGTGATGCAGGACGTGGCCAACGGCACCCTGCGCGGCCTGTCCATCGGCTACACGATTGAGAAAACGACCGAATCCAAGAATGCCAAAGGCCGGGTTCGCACCGCTACCGCGTGGACGCCGATTGAGGTTTCCATCGTTCCTGTCCCGGCTGATCCGGGTGCCCACTTTAGAAATGGAGATATCCAGATGCCGACCCCCGAAGATGACGTGCAGGTGCTGACCCGCGCCGAAACCAATGCCCAAATCCGTTCCGTGGCCGATCTGGCAGGAATGGACCGGGCATGGGCCGATGCGCAGATTGACGCCGAAGCTACCCCGGAAACCGCCCGCGAACTGGCCTTTGCCGCAATGGCGCAGCGCCAGTCGCAAACGCGAACCCGCACCACGGCGCAAATCACATTCGACCATAACGACCCGGCGGTCTTTGCCGAACGGGCGGGCGAGGCGCTGTATGCGCGGATGAATCCGACCCATGAAATCAGCGCCCCGGCGCGGCAATACGCGAATATGCGGATGCCTGACCTTGTGCGGGAAGCCGCGCGCCGTCATGGCATCGCAGTGCAAGGGCTTTCCGATGCGCAGGTGTTCACCCGTGCGGGCACGATGGTCACTGGCGATCTTGCCGGAATCCTTGGCGATAGCGCGGGCCGCAGCCTGCGCGCCGCCTATGAGCAAGCCCCCTCTGGCATCCGCCCGGCGGCACGGCAAGTGACGATCCCGAACTTCAAGGTGCAGACCCGCTACATGCTGGGCGATGCCCCGCCCTTGCGCCGCGTTCTGGAAGGCGGGGAATTCCCGCTTGGCTACGTGACCGAAGCCCCGAACACGAATTCGCTGTCGACCTTCGGTTCGATCATCCCGTTCACCCGGCAGATGATCATCAATGATGACCTTGGGGCGCTGGCAGACTTCAGCCGCCGCATGGGTATCGCCGCGCGGGAATTCGAGAACGGGCTTTTGGTCAGCACCTTGACCAGCAACCCGATCATGGGAGACGGCCTTGCCCTGTTTGCCGCGGGCCACGGCAACCTTGACGGGGTTGCTGCGCTGTCTGTCACCAGCCTGAATGCGGGCCGGGTGCGGATGCTGAAGCAGACCAGCACCAACGGAATGTTCGTCAGCGCCGCGCCGAAGTTTCTGATCGTGCCCCCGGAAATGGCGACGCTTGCGGAACAACTGATTGCGACCTTGGCCGCTGCCGCCGTGGCCGATGTCAACCCGTTCGCCTCTAAGCTGACCGTGCTTGTCGAACCCCGGCTGACCAATGCCACGCAGTGGTATCTCGCAGCGGACCCTATGCAGATCGACACCATCGAGTATGCCTATCTTGAGGGTGCCCCCGGTGCGCAGGTTGAAACCAGCTATGGGTTTGACGTTGATGCCTTTCTGATCAAAGTCCGGCTCGACTTTGGCGTCGCGCCAATCGACCACCGTGGCCTGTATCGGAACGGGTGATGGCACTTCTGGCAAGTGAACTTGAGGGGTTGCGGGATGCGCTTTTGCGCGCCCGCGCCTCTGGGGTGCGCGTAACCCAATTCGAGGGCAAACGGGTCGAATATGCGAACGATGCGGAAATGGCGAAAGCTATCGCCGATCTGGAAAGCCGCATCGCCCGCGCGTCCACCCCACGCCCCGGAAGCGTGGCCTTCGCCACGTCCAAGGGGCTGTGACGCCGCAAAGAGAGGGTGCGCCGCGTCATCCGTTGCGATCTAAGTTGACATGGTCCACCAAATGACCATAGCTATGGTCAATTAGCAAATAGGTTCTGCCCGATGGCAAACAGCCCCGCCCCAACCGGATCGACCATCCTTGACGCAGGCAAGACGCCTGCGCAGTGGGTGCAGATCATGGCGGGGCGGGGCATTGAGATATCTGACCGAACCATCCGCGAGCGGGCAACCCGACTTGGCGCTTGCTATGGGCGCGGCAAGAACATGATCATCACGCCAGACCAAATTGACACAATCCTGATGGAGTGCCAGCCATGCCGCTTGAAATCTATCGCCGGGGGAATGGCTGGTGGGCCAAAGGCTATGTCGAATTCAACGGCACACGCATCACCAACTACCAACGCCGCAGCACTGGTGCATCTACAGAAGCAGGCGCGCGGGCATGGTGCAACGCCGAAGAAGATCGGGAAATCCGTCGTCACCTCATTGGAGACGAGGCGGTCCTGACCTTTGCCGATGCACTTATGCTTTACACAGCCAAGCCGCAAGACGTCGGATACCTGATCAAGGTTTTGCCAGAAATAGGGCACCTTCCCATTGCAGGCATCACGCCACGCGGGGTCAAGAACCTTGGGCCGAAACTTTACCCGGATGCCAGCACAGACACTTGGTGGCGGCAGGTTGTGACCCCAATCCGGGCTGTGATCAACAATGCCCATGAGGTCGGCAAGGGAACGCCGCCGATAAAGATCAAGGCATATTCCGAAAAGGAACGCATCGATCAAGATCAGGCGCGCGGCAGGCAGAGCCGCGTTGAAACTGTTCCTTTCAGTGCAGAATGGGTGAAGGCGTTTTGCGCCCATGCG
>JANNBG010000694.1:0-4302 GCA_031385205.1 Rhodobacterales bacterium | reverse complement strand
GGTCGATTGCATCGCTGCTGATGGCGGATAACGAGGCGTCGGGGCCTGCGATGACGACGGAAGGCAAGCCGCTGAAGGACTATGTGGAGGCGTTTGAGCGCATGCTGATCGACAACACGATGCGCCGTCACAAGGGCAGCATCGTATCGGTAATGGAGGAGCTGTGCCTGCCACGGCGGACGCTGAACGAAAAGATGGCGAAGTATGGGCTGACGCGGGGGGAATATGTGTGAGGGTTTTGGTGCGTAGGGTGCGTGCTCGCACGCACCATGCGACGACGATCAAGCTATGCGCCTTGTCAGCCTGAATGCCTGGGCCGGGCAGGTCTGGCCCGCATTCTCAGCTTGGGTGCCATCGGTGGGTGCCGATATCCTTTGCCTGCAAGAGGTGACGCGTGCGCCCGTGCCGTCGCCGGACTGGCTGGTTTATGCGGATGCGGAGCGTCGGCTCGATCAGCGGACGGACCTGCTGGCAGATGTGTCCACCCTTTTGCCCCAAGGCCATCAGGCGTTTTTTGCGCCCATGATGCGCGGGCCGTTGACGGATGCGTACGGCACGGCGTTTGCGTCTGAGTTTGGCAACGCAATATGGGTTGCCCGACCGTTGGCCGTCAGCGGCTACATGCACCGTTTTGTGCATGGCACCTATCGCCCTGATGGCTGGGGTGCCCCGCCCGTGCCGCGCCCGATACAGGTGATGCGGCTGCACGATCCGGTCAGCATGCGGCCTTTCGTGCTGGCCCATCTGCATGGCCTGCGTGACCCGGCGGGTAAAGGGGATACGCCCGACCGTGCGCGGCAAGCGAAGGCCATTCTGGCGGCGATTGCCGACCTGCGTCAGCCCGGTGATCCGGTGGTTCTTTGTGGTGATCTGAACCTCTTGCCCGACAGCGAGACCTTTGCAACCCTTGCAACCATCGGTCTTGTCGATCTTGTCACCGCGCGCGGGCATATGGATACGCGCACCAGCTTTTACACCAAGCCGCAGCGGTTTGCCGATTATGTCTGCGTGACGCCCGATGTGCGGGTGCTGGATTTTGATGTGCCCGCCACGCCGGAAGTGTCGGATCATCGCCCCCTCATCCTTGACTTCGCGCTTCGCTGATCAACCCTTGCATGTGCCGTCGCAAAATCGGCCATTGCCCTTCCCCCCGCTTTCCCCCTAATGTTGCCAAACGCGTGTTCATGCATGCGGAAGAATTCTCTGTGGTGCTGGATGGGCGCGATTTTGTGCCCCCGACCGCCACAGTCGGATCGGCCGTAAGGCCGGAGTGATTGCTCGTAAGTCTTTGAACAGGCTCGGGCTTTGAAAGGTGGGTGGCCAAAGCTGCCCATGTGTGAACCGCGATGGAGCGTGCGAAATTGATGGCGGATGATGCAGGCGGGCCCTTGGCCCCAGCCTGCGCACAGCCATTGCGCGCCGTCGCCCGAACAAGTCGCCGCCTGTCTGATCTGCCCCCACCCGGATATCCTCCGGGCGGCATAAGGGCGGCCGGTGCGATGGAACAACATGTCAAAGAAAATGCTGATCGATGCCACCCATGCCGAAGAAACGCGTGTGGTGGTGGTGGACGGAAACAAGGTCGAAGAGTTTGACTTTGAGACGATAAACAAGCGGCAACTGGCGGGGAACATCTACCTTGCCAAAGTGACGCGGGTGGAACCCAGCCTGCAGGCGGCGTTTGTAGACTATGGTGGAAATCGCCATGGTTTCCTCGCCTTTGCCGAAATTCACCCAGATTATTACCAAATCCCGGTGGCCGACCGCAAAGCCCTGCTGGACGAAGAACGCGCCTTTGCCCGCGCGCAGGATGACGAGGACTCCGGTGGCCGTCAGCGCCGCCGCCCAGCCCCCAAACCGCGCCCGGTGGCCGAAAATGCAGGCCCTGATCCGGTGCAGACCAGCGATATCCGTGGCATGGATGTGGTGGATTTTGGCGAAGATACGGGTGCAGACAGCCTGATCGAGGCGGCACAAGATGACCACCACGATCACGATGACGACCACGATCACGACAATACGGAAACGCCTTACCGCGCGATGGATCACGCATCCGACACGGATGACGAGATCGAGTCCATCGCCGAAGAGGACGTGGCCGAGGAAATCGCCCCACGCCGCACATCACGCTTGCGCAAATACAAGATCCAGGAAGTGGTCAAGGTGCGCCAGATCATGCTGGTGCAGGTGGTCAAGGAAGAACGCGGCAACAAGGGGGCCGCGCTGACGACCTATTTGTCATTGGCGGGCCGGTATTGTGTGCTGATGCCGAACACGGCGCGTGGCGGAGGTATCAGCCGCAAGATCACGCAGGCGGCGGATCGGAAAAAGCTGAAGGAAATCGCGGTCGAGATTGAAGTGCCGGAAGGTGCGGGCCTGATCATCCGCACCGCAGGGGCGAAACGCACCAAGCCGGAAATCAAGCGCGACTATGAATACCTGATGCGCCTGTGGGAACAGGTGCGTGAACTGACGCTGAAATCCATCGCACCTGCGCCGATCTATGAGGAAGGCGATCTGATCAAACGGTCAATCCGCGACCTTTATAACCGTGAGATTGACGAAGTTCTGGTGGAGGGCGAGGCGGGCTATCGCACGGCCAAAGACTTCATGCGGATGATCATGCCAAGCCACGCCAAGGCGGTGGTGCGGTACAGCGAAGCGATGCCCTTGTTCGCGCGGTTTCAGGTGGAAAGCTACCTCACGGGGATGTTCAACCCAACGGTGCAGTTGAAATCGGGCGGCTACATCGTGATTGGCGTGACTGAGGCGCTGGTGGCGATCGACGTGAACTCTGGCCGGGCGACCAAAGAGGGGTCAATCGAAGAAACAGCGCTGAAGACCAACCTTGAGGCAGCGGATGAGGTGGCACGCCAGTTGCGGCTGCGTGACCTTGCCGGACTGATCGTGATCGACTTCATCGACATGGAGGAACGTCGCAACAACCTGTCGGTTGAAAAGCGCATCAAGGACAAGTTGAAGACAGACCGCGCACGCATTCAGGTGGGGCGGATTTCGGGCTTTGGTCTGCTGGAAATGAGCCGCCAACGCTTGCGTCCGGGGATGCTGGAATCGACGACGCAGCCCTGCCCGCATTGCCATGGCACGGGATTGATCCGGTCGGATGACAGCCTTGGTTTGCAAATCCTGCGGGCTTTGGAGGAAGAGGGCACGCGGAAACGCACGAAAGAAGTGCTGCTGCGCGCGCCGATTGGCATTGTGAACTTCCTTTTCAACCAGAAACGCGAACATATCGCGCTGATCGAGGCACGCTATGCGATGTCGGTGCGGATCGAGGCAGACCCGGCGCTGGTGAGCCCGGATTATGTGATGGACAAGCTGAAGACGGCCACGCGGGTGATCGCAGAGCCGTCAGCGGCGATTTCGGGCAACGCGGCGATGATGGGTGCCGCAGTGGACGAAGACGAAGATGATGACATCGTCGACGAGGATATCGTGGAGGATGACGACGAGGCGGAGGCTGACGCGCCAGTACGGGTTGATGATAACCGCAATGGCAATGGTGCTGTCGAGGGCGACGGGACGGGCAAGAAAAAGCGCCGTCGGCGTCGGCGTCGGCGCGGTGGTGCGGCGAATGGCGAAGGTGGTCAGGCGGCTGGTGAGGCAGGCGAAGGCGAAGGCGATGGTGATGACGAGGGCGAGGATGATGCAGCCCCGGTTATTGCCGAGGTGGTGGCAGACGAGCCGGTAAAGCGGCCAAGCCGGTCACGGTCACGCACGCGCAAGCCGAAAGAGGCTGAGGCGGTCGTTGACACGGCGGTCGAGGTGACGGCGGAACCGGTTGTGATGTCCGTGGCGGAGCCAGTAGACGAGGCGCCGATTGTGGACGAAAAGCCAAAGAAACCAACGCGGTCACGCAGCACAAAGCCGAAGGTTGTGGCAGAAACGGTGGTTGAGGTGGTTGAGGTGGCACAAGAACCTGTTGCAGTTGTCGAGGTGGTTGCCGAGCCAGCGCCTGTCGCCATCGAAGAGGGCCCGCCAAAGCCGAAACGCAAGGGTTGGTGGTCACTGACCAAGTAACAAAATGGGGCGTCGGGGAAACCTGACGCCCTTTTGCTATGCGCGCCGGATTGTATAGGTGGTGACGGTGCCAGCGGTCTGCACGGACAGCAAAGCATGCCCCGCCTGCGCGCAGAAATGTGGCACATCGACCAAGGCCATCTTGTCTGTGGCACGCAGGGCCAAGACGTCGCCCGATGCCATCGCCACTAGCCGTTTGCGCGCGCGCAAGACGGGCAGGGGGCAGAGCAGGCCTTCGCAATCGAGTTCGACATCCATGTT
>JANNBG010000687.1:0-2076 GCA_031385205.1 Rhodobacterales bacterium | reverse complement strand
TTTTTCCCGGTTCAGCCGGGGACAACGCCTTCGGCAGTTTCCAAAATCACTGGGCGAAGATCTTTGCCGGGTCACCACTCGCCGATGTGACGGCACATATTTTGCGGCACAGCTTTGCCCGCGTCGCGAATGATCTTGGCTTCACGGAAAGCACCATTGCCGCCCTCATTGGACATTCGACGGGTTCGGTGACCAGCAAATACATCCACACTCTTGATACCGCCCTGATCATGGCGGCAGATACGATCTCGGGTTACATTCAGGGACTGCTTGACGGGGTTGCGTTCAAACAGACCGCCTATGCGCTTGATCGCGAGTCCCGGACAGCGGCGCTCGCGCGCTTTCTGCAAAAAGCGGCGGGTGAAGACCAAGCAAAGGCTGACGCAATGGCGGAGTTCGCGGTGTGAGCTGATCCTGTTCTTGGCAGATCACGCATCGAAAGGAAACAAGGCAGTTCGGTCTGCAGAACTGCGCCGATCGGGAACCCAGCGTACCCCCCTTCCCTATCGGCATTTGTCGGCCCTGGAGCCTAACGTCGTGCAGGCCGCCAAGATGGCCCATCGCACTCCACCGGCAAACCTTGCAGCCGGTCGGGTAAGCCAAAAGCGGGTCACGCGCCCTGCCCCGCCATAGTGCGAAAGTTACGGGTCGGGCACCTCTGTCCCTGGAACTGCTGCTCACCAAAACTGCTGGGGTTACGTCACATGACTGCATCGCGCCTGAATGAGATGCGGTTCCCGCAAAACCTGGCGTCAGTCAGCCCTCAACGCGCGTTCGGTTTGCATCGGTGGCAATCCAGAAACTGACAGTAATCCTTCCGGCAGTCTGGCCGGCAGTCTCGACCGCCTTCGTCGCGGCAAACACTCTGCTCACAGTTTTGGGATCCACACGCTATCTGTGCCCCTCGGCCAAATCAAAACAGGTTCGGTGGCGTCTTTCGGCCGCACTCTGCTAATTGGTTCTAGCAAAGCTTCGGCGGGACAAGATGAGCGTTCGGAACGACATAGCGGGCTTGCTGGGCTTCCTCGGTCGCGAACATATCCGGCAATTGCGAGGGCCGCTATGCCATGCTGCGCCAACTGTTGCGCCAGCCCGGAGGCTTGACTTGTGGCGTAGCCGAGGCACCTTCGCGATATGCTACGATATGTCCTTGACCCATCAGCGATCAGCGAAGTCATCGAGATGGCGCTGAGCGACCATGTCAGCTTCGACCAGATCCGTGCCCAACACGGGCTGGGTCCGGATGAGGTAAAGGCACTGATGCGGCAAAATCTGAAATCCGGCAGCTACCGCGCCTGGCGCAGACGTGTTCGCGCTTTTGCCGACCGGCGCGAGGTTTACAAGTGAAGCCTGACCCCCATCCCTGGGCTTGCGATCTGTCACAGTTGTATGCCGAGGTCTGGCTGCGCCTGACCCGTGGTGTTCACGACAGGCACGCCCCGGCTCGGCACCCGACACTGGCCACTGTCACCCCCGATGGCAGGCCGCAGGCCCGAACGGTCGTCCTGCGTGCGGCCGACAAATCGGCGGGCACGCTTGATATTCATACTGATCTGCGGTCAGCCAAGGTCGGGGATTTGCGCGCCACGCCTTTTGCAGCCCTTCATGTCTGGGACACTTCGGCCCATCTGCAATTGCGGCTGGAGGCCGACGTCACAATTCTGACCGGTAAGGATGTGGCTACGATCTGGGCAGGCGTGCCCGCAACGTCGCGCCTGTCTTACGGCAGCACCCCGGCACCGGGCCAGCCTATCGCACAGGCGCTGGATTACACGAAAGCCGCCGACCCGGCGTCCTTTGTCATCTTGCGGCTCGCGGTGGCAACTGTAGACGCCTTGCATCTTGGTACGAACCATCGCCGCGCCCGGTTTGATCGGCAAAACGACTGGGCAGGGGCATGGCTGGCACCCTGACATCTGCAATGGGTACCCAAAGCCGCCGACCAGGTCGAAGATGAGACGGAGCACGACGTCACCGAAGCGTTAGTTCGCGCAGCACGCGGCACGAACCTAAGTGTGAAGGTCTCCGGTCAGAAACCACCGCTAAGTGTGAACTGATTCGTCTCGACTGGGACAA
>JANNBG010000681.1:0-5760 GCA_031385205.1 Rhodobacterales bacterium | reverse complement strand
GTAGGGCAGGGTTCACCCCGCCCTACGAGTCATGCCATCCCTATTCCTGATACCACCAGACATCGGGCTGAAAGCCGGGCCAGTCGCCATAGATTGGCAAATGGCCTTCGGGGTAGTGCAATTCCTTGCGGTGCGCCAATCGCGATACCTGCGAGTACCAGATCGGAATGACATAGCGCCCGGTCGTCAATACGCGGTCCAATGCCTGCACGGCGACCGTGAAGTCGGCATTGTTGGCAGAGGTGAGCATGGTCTGGATCATTGCCTCGGCTGCAGGGGAATTCATGCCCATCCAGTTGCGCGTGTTGGGTTCGGTGACACCGGCAGAACCCCAATAGAGCATCTGTTCATTGCCGGGCGACAGCGAGAGCGAGCGGATATACGTTGACATGTCAAAGTCATAGGCCGATGTGCGTTCCTTGTACTGGGCTGAGTCCACGGTTGTGATGGCGGCCGCTATGCCCAGGCGTTTCAGCGATTCGATATAGATGGAGGCGATGGACACCATCTCATCCGCGCCATTGGTTATCAGGATGTTGAAGGTGAACGCCTCACCGCCCGCATTTTTCAGCACGCCATCCTGTACGGTCCAGCCCGCCTCTTCCAGCAGGGCGGTTGCGGCGCGGATGCCTTTGCGGTTGGCTTCGGTTCCGTCCGACACGGGCAGGGCATAGCCCTCCAGCGCACCGGGCAGCAGGCTGTCCTTGAACGGGTCAAGCAGGGCCAGAACGGCCGCTTCGGCGGGGGCACCGGGGGTCATCGCAAAGGCGGAGTTGGAGTAGTAGGACTGAATGCGGGGCTGCACGCCGCCGGTGATGGTGCTGTTGATGAGTTCAAAGTTGAACGCCTCGATCAGGGCCTGGCGCACGCGCCAATCGGCAAAGATCGGTTTGCGGGTGTTGAACACAAAGCCTTCGATGCCCGACGGGCGCTGATGCGGGATTTCGGATTTGACGACATCACCTGCCGTGACGGCAGGGAAGTCATAGTTGCTGGCCCATTTCGCGGGGTTGGTTTCGCGGTAGCTGGTAATCTCGCCAGCCTTGAACGCCTCGAACACCACACCCGCATCGCCGAAATAGTCATAGCGCACTTCATCAAAGTTCTGCGTGCCCTTGTAGAAGGGCAGGTCAGCCGCCCACCAGTTGGGGTTGCGCACATAGGTGATGAATTTGCCCATTTCCATCGGGCCGACCATGTAGGGGCCGGAGCCGATGACAGGTTCCGTTGCAGATTCGGCGAAATCCTTGCCGTCGAACTGGGCCTTTTTCAGGATGGGGCGCAGGCCCATGATCAGCGGCAATTCGCGGTCTTGCTCGCTGAATGTAAAGCGCACGGTGCGGTCATCGATTTTCTCGGATTTGCCGACTTTCTTCCAGGCGCCCGCGTAGCGCGGGTTGCCGACAGTACCAAGCGTTTCCATTGACCAGATCACGTCTTCGACGGTGACCGGGCTGCCATCGGAGAATCGGGCACCTTCGCGCAGGCGGAATTGCACGAAGCTGCGGGCGTCATCGGTCTCAATCGATTCGGCCAAGAGGCCGTAAAGACTGAAAGGTTCATCAAAACTGCGGCCCATCAGAGTTTCAACCGTATGGGCAGAGATGCCTGCGGCGGGGTTGCCTTTAGGCCCGAATGGGTTGAGCGAGTCGAAGCTGCCATTCTCGCCGAAGATGATCTTGCCGCCCTTTGGCGCATCGGGGTTGGCATAGGGCAGGGACACAAAATCCGGTGGCAGGGCGGGGTCGCCATACATAGCTATGCCATGGGTGGGGTCGGCCTGTGCCAAACCAAGGCCCAATCCGGCGACCATGGCCGTAGTGCGTACAAGGCGCACGAAGGTGTGAAGTGTCATGATGGTGCTTGGCCCCTGCTGTTGGTCTTATCTTGCTGTAACGTAAAGCGACCTGTCTGCCTTTTCAAACTTTTAACTTGGCAGTGGGCCACCTTAGGCGTATATCAGTGTCACTGCTCGATAGGTTTCTTGCCTGTATGAAACCTGCCTCAATAACTTAACGCCAGCCTTGTGCTGGCGTTTTTTTCATTTGGGGACGCGCAGATAGCAAAAAGCCCCGGCGGGGACCGGGGCTGTGGGTGGTGCGTTTTGCGCAGGATCAGAGGGTGGGAACGCTGTCCATGAAGTTTTCGGGTGTAAGCTCTTTGAAATTCACATCCTCAAGGATCACGGTAATGTTGCCATAGTGGTAGACGGCATCGTCGCCCTGCTGTTCGCTGTTGTTCAGGAAGTTATCCCAGGCCTCTTTGCCATTGCCAAAGATGACATGTGACAGGTGGTCTTCTTTCAGATCAAAGTCGCTGATGGTCAGCGTGCCGTCCTGTTTGGCGTTGAACACGAAAGTATCGATACCCGCACCACCATAGGCGTGGTCGTGGCCACCCCCGCCGTTGATCAGGTCATCTCCATCGCCGCCAGAGAGGTAATCATTGCCCTTGCCAGCAGTCAGGCTGTCAGTGCCATCATTGCCGGACAGGACGTTATTGCCGAACTGATCGAGGATCAGGTCATTGCCATCACCACCGCGCATGCGGTCATCACCGCCGCCGCCATAGATCTTGTCGTTATCCGCCTCGCCACGCATGCGGTCATCGCCTTTGCCGCCCCGCAGGATATCATTGCCTTCGTCGCCACGCAGACGGTCAGCACCTTCGCCGCCATCCAGCGTGTCATTGCCCGCACCAGCGCGCATGCGGTCATCGCCGGTACCACCTTCCATGGTGTCACGCCCATCGCCGCCATACATGCGGTCCGCACCGTCATTGCCATAAAGGCTGTCATTGCCCGCGTTGCCATTGATATGGTCATCGCCGCCCAGACCATAGAGCAGGTCGGCAAACGCGGCGCCGATCATATGATCAGCACCGTCGGTGCCTTTGAGGGCAAGACCGACGCTGGACACAACCGCAGCAACAAGAATCGACTCGGACATCTGGTTTCCCTTTCGGGGCATGCTTCTTCACCTACGATAAGACCTGCTGATTGTGGTGAATTTTTGGCTAATTTTACGCATCGCACGAAAGCTGTGAAACGCATCAAAAATGCACAGGGCCCGGATTATCGGGGCCCTGTGTGGCTGACCGATGGTCCGTGCTAGACCAGAAGTTGTGGCAGGATGTCGAAGCCTGCAAAGTTTTCAACGACCAGTTTATCCAGCCTTGTGTGCATCAGGATGACGGTCTGATTACCGTCATGATATTCGACATTGCGCCCGACCTGCATGGCATGTTCGATAAAGTTGACATAGGCCTCTTTGGCATTGGTGACCTGCAGGTTGGTCAGCAGATCATCAGCGTAGGCAAAGTCATTGATGCGCAGCGTGCCCTGCACTTTGATATCAAAGACAAAGCTATCTGCCCCGGCTCCACCAGAGACGGAATCGTCACCGCCATTACCAAACAGAACGTCGCGGCCTGCGTCGCCGGACATCTGGTCATTGCCGTCACCGCCGGTCATCTGGTCATCGCCCGCGCCACCACTGAAGACGTTGCGTTTACCCGCCAGATCGGTCAGCACGTCATTGCCAATGCCGCCTAGCATGCGGTCATTGCCATCGCCGCCAATGATGGTGTCATCACCCGCCTGACCGCGCAAAAGATCATCGCCGCCATGCCCGTCGATGATGTCGCTGCGGATAGAGCCCTGCAGGCGTTCGCCCAGATCTGTGCCGTCCAGAACGGATTTGTCATCGTTGAAAAAGCTGCGGATGACATTTGTAAAGCCATCGAGGATGGCAAAGCGTTCGGTGACCACTTTGACATGGTTCCAATAGGTGGTGCCAAACGCCTCGGCCAGCACACGGGCGTCAAGGTTCAGGTCGGCCCAGCCGTGGCTGTCGGTGACATGCCGGGTTTTGCCGTCGTCCAGCACGATGTCATAGCGCAGGCTGCTGACCAACCCGCCGGTTATCATGCCAGTGACGGGATCATAGGCGAGCTTGGTGCCCTGCACGGTAACCTGGCGAAAGGTGCCCGCGCCATCAGCCATTTGCATGACGAACAGCTGGGTCGTCTGTTTGATGATGCCTTCTGGCATAGTTCATCCTTTCAGAAAGCGAAATCAATGTGTTACGAGTATAGACCCAATCGGGCAGAAATCGGGCGCAATGGTGGCTGTGGGTGGGTAGCTGCGCGTGTGGCGCATGGAGGTGATAACGTGGCACACGGGGATTGCGATGAAGACCCGGCAAAAGCGGGGTCTTCGTTATATCAGATGCCGTGCGTCACAGGATGCTGGACGCGTGTTCAGCGTCGAAGAAGTTTGACAGGCCAATGTCGTCGCGCAGCACATCATGCAGGATGACCGTTGTGGCACCATGGGTCCAGACCACGTCATCGCCGACCTGTTTTGCTTCGGTCACAAAGGCCCGCAGTTCGGCAACGGCACTGTCCAGCCCCACCACATCAAGGCTGTCGCTGTGGGCGTCAAAGTCCTTGATATAAAGTGTGCCGGTATTTTCACCGTTGAAGACAATGGTATCGGCCCCGGCACCGCCCAGAACAAAATCTTTTCCGCCGCCCGAGATAATGATGTCGTTGCCTTTACCACCGCTCATCACATCCTGGCCCGCGCCGGATTGCAGCGTATCGTTGCCAGCATCGCCGTGCATGTGGTTATTGCCCTGCATATCGACCAGCATATCGTTGCCTTTGCCGCCACGCAGGCGGTCATCGCCCGCGCCACCGTCAACATAGTCATTGCCGTCGTCGCCGCGCAAACGATCATCGCCGGCGTCGCCGTGGAGGGAATCGTTGCCCTTGTCGCCACCGATACGGTCATCGCCGGACCCACCAAAGATGGTATCGTCACCGCCGTGGCCAGCGATGCGATCATCACTTTCCTTGCCGTAGATCTTTTCGCCAAGGGCGGTACCGTGCAAACGATCCTTTTCAGGGGTTCCGATGATCGTGGTGCCCGTTGCCGGATTGTCCGTGCCGCCGCCACCCGTGCCGCCACCACCCGTGCCACCACCTGTGCCACTACCCGTGTCGCCACTTCCCGTGCCGCCACCCGTGTCGCCATTACCCGTGCCACCACCCGTGTCGCCAGCCGTGTGGATCGGATAGGTTGCAAGCAGCAATGGGAATTTATCGCCGATCGTGTTGACGTGGTTCCAGAATCCGTTGCCCATGATCTTTACCAAATCAGCGACTTTGATCCCCTCGGACGTCCATGTCTGGCGGGTATCCCCGCTGCGCGTATCCGACGTCACCAGTTCAATCGACGTGATCGTGCCACCCGTCAACATGCCTGATCCTGAATAGGTCAGCCCGGTGCCTTCGATCACCAGTTCACGCACTTGACCATTCGCCGCTGGCAAGCGCATCAGGAACCGCGTCGCGGTCATGTCGGTGTTCTTCATTGGCATTTCAGTCGTTCCTCGTGACAGATCCCCGATCTTTCATTGTCGTCGGATTGAGACATCGTTAAGGCGGTTTTGCGGTGATTGCGCGAAATGCAACCAATCATGCTGCGACAGAGAGGGATGCCATGCTGAACGGAAAAAGCGCCATCGTCACCGGATCGACCAGCGGCATCGGCCTTGGCATTGCGCGCATGTTGGCGCAGGCGGGCGCAGATGTGGTGCTGAACAGCTTTACCGATGCGCCTGCGGATCATGCCTTGGCTGCGGCGATGGCGGCGGAGTTTGGGGTGTCGGTGCGGTATCTGCAGGCGGACATGTCGGATGGTAATGCGTGCCGGGGGCTGATTGCGGCTGCGGGCGGGTGCGACATTCTGGTGAA
>JANNBG010000662.1:0-2069 GCA_031385205.1 Rhodobacterales bacterium | reverse complement strand
CAAGGGGCGCGGTGTTTGGCGAAGTGGCGGGGTGGGAGCGGGCAAATTGGTATGCTTTCGAAGGGCAGGCACGGGAGTATCAGTATTGCTGGGGGCGGCAGAACTGGTTTGACAATCAGCGGGCGGAGCATCTGGCAGTGCGCGGGGATGTGGGCGTGTTTGACATGTCGTCGTTTGGCAAGATCAGGATTGAGGGGCGGGATGCCTGCGCGTTTCTGAACCGGGTCTGCGGGAACGAGATGGATGTGGCGGTGGGGCGGATCGTCTATACGCAAATGTTGAACAATCGTGGGGGGATAGAGTGCGATCTTACCGTGACGCGGTTGTCAGAGACGGCGTATCTGGCGGTGGTGCCGGGGGCGACGTTGCAGCGCGACCTGGCGTGGATGCGGCGGCATCTGGGGGATGATTTCGCGGTGATCACAGATTTCACAGCGGCGGAGGCAGTGATCTGCGTGATGGGGCCGCGCAGCCGTGAGGTGATGGCAGCGGTATCGCCAAATGACTTTAGCAATGGGGCGCATCCCTTTGGGATAGCGCGGGAAATTGAAATTGGGCTGGGCCTCGCGCGGGCGCATCGGGTGACTTATGTGGGGGAACTCGGCTGGGAGGTTTATGTCAGTGCGGATCAGGCGGCACATGTGTTCCGCGCGCTGATGGAGCAGAACCCGAAGCTGTGCGGGATACATGCCTTGGATTCGTGTCGGATCGAAAAGGCCTATCGCCACTTTGGTCATGACATTACGGATGAAGACCATGTGCTGGAGGCGGGGCTTGGCTTTGCTATCAAAACGGGCAAGGCGGATTTCATCGGGCGGGAGGCGGTTTTGCGGAAACGTGAGGCGGGGCTTTCGCGGCGGATGGTGCAGTTTCTGGTCCGCGATCAGGGCGCGATGATGTATCATAATGAGGCGATCGTGCGGGATGGGGTGATCGTGGGGCCTGTCACATCGGGCAACTATGGGCACCATTTGGGGGGCACGGTGGGGCTTGGGTATGTGCCCTGCACGGGGCAGTCGGAGGCGGATGTGCTGGGGTCGCGCTATGAGATCGAGATTGCGGGGCGGCGGTTTGCGGCGGAGGCCAGTCTGGCACCGATGTATGATGCGAAGTCGGAGAGGATCAGGGCATGACGCGGCATCAGGCGTTTTGGGATTTGCATGCATCGGGGTGTTTCGTGATCCCGAACCCATGGGATGCGGGGTCGGCGCGGATGATGGCGGCACTGGGGGCGAAAGCACTGGCCACGAGTTCGGCGGCGCATGCGTTTACGCTTGGCAGACCTGATATGGGCGGTGTCAGCCGCGATGAGGCGTTACGCCATGCCGAGATGATGGTGGCGGCGACGCCGTTGCCGGTGTCGGGGGATTTCGAGAACGGCTTTGCGGATGACCCAGAGGGGGTGGCGGAAACGGTGCGGCTGGCGGCAGAGGTGGGGCTGTCAGGCTGTTCGATTGAGGATACGCAGATGGTGGGTTCGCACCCACCCTACGGGTTTGAGCTGGCGGTGGAGCGGGTGCGGGCAGGGGTTGCTGCGGCGCGGGCACTGGGGCGGCCTTTCGTGTTTTGCGCGCGGGCGGAGGGGGTGATGAACGGGGTGTACGGGTTGGATGAGGGCATCCGGCGGTTACAGGCGTTCGAGGCGGCGGGGGCGGACCTGTTGTATCTGCCGGTGCCACCGGGACGGGTTGAACTGGCGCAGGTATTGGCGGCGGTGACAGCGCCGGTGAATGCGCTGGTGGCGGGGCCTTTGCGGGGGCTGACGGTGGCGGAACTGGCAGCGATGGGGGTGCGGCGCATCTCTACCGGGTCGCAGATTGCACGGCTGACGCATGCGGCGATTGCGACATCGGTGCGGGGGATGCTGGAGGACGGGTCATTTGACGCGCTGAATGGGGCGGCATCGGGCGATGCGGTGGATGCGATGTTGCTGCGTGGGGCGTGAAGGCTGAGGCGGCGGAACCGGGGGGTTTAAAACCCCCCCCCCCCCCGGGGTGTTTTTGGGTATATTTAAAATTTGGGGGGGTTGGTGTTTTGGGTTGGGTTGGTGGACAAAACGGCCCGGGCGG
>JANNBG010000657.1:0-2136 GCA_031385205.1 Rhodobacterales bacterium | reverse complement strand
GCGCGGTGGCGCGGATGTCACGCAGGCCGGGGGCGTGGATGCCCCAAAAATGCGACAACCACGCCACGCACCACGGCTCGTTTATGGTGGCGATGGAGGCGACACGGTCACCTAACACCCGCGTGATGGTTTCGGCAAAATCTGCAAAGCGGTGGCAGGTATCGCGGTTCGTCCAGCCACCTTGATCCGCCAAAGCCGACGGCATTTCCCAGTGATACAGGGTCTGAAAAGGCTTTAGCCCGCGTTCCAGCATGCCATCGACGAGGCGGTCGTAGAAGGCCATGCCTTCGGGGTTCACCGTCTTGCCATCGGGCATGACGCGCGCCCATGAGGTGGAAAAGCGGTAGGCATCCATGCCGGTGGTTTTCAGCAGGTCAAGGTCGGCGGGCCATTGATGGTAATGGTCGCAGGCGACAGACCCGTCTTCACCGCGCACCACATTGCCGGGGGTGGCGGCGAAGGTGTCCCAATGGCAGGGGCCAGCGCCGCCAAAACCGGAGCCTTCGATCTGATAGGCGGCGGTGGCGGCCCCAAACAGAAAGCCATTGGGGAAATCGGCGCGTGAGACTGTCATTTTGGGGCAGGTCCGGTTGATTGGCCAATGATGAGTTCCGCCTCCAGCAGGCGTTCTTTGGGGCCGCTTCCGGGGTTTGCAATGATGTCGAGCAGCATCTCGGCCGCCAACCGGCCCGCCTCGCGCACCGATGACCGGGTGGCGGTAAAGATCGGCACATCATCACCATTGCGCATATATGACAGTTCGTCATCGTGGATGATGACAGAAATATCGCGCCCCAGCGTCATGCCCGCACCCTCAACCGCGCGGCGCACACCAAGGCCGGAAATCATCGAGGCGACAAGGAAAGCCGTCGGAGGGTTCGGGGCGGCCAGCATGGCGCGGGCGGCACCGTAGCCCGCCACCTCGGTCATCTCGTCCGAAAACATCAGTTTGGAGTCAGGGGTCATGCCGCGTGCGGCCAGCGCCTCGAGGTAGCCATTGCGGCGGCGGATGGCGAAATCCATGAATTCGAGGCCGTTGACCAATGCAATGCGCGTATGGCCAAGGTCCAGCAGGAATTCCGTGGCGCGCAAGAAAGCGCGGCGGTTGTTCACATCGAGCCAGCTATAGGCCGCCGTGCTGCCCGTGGCGCGACCATGCACGACAAAGGGCAGGCCGATCTCGTTCAGCATGGCGATGCGCGGGTCATTCATGCGCGGGGCATGCACGATGACGCCATCGACAGAGCCACGCGATTTGAGCAGGCGGTAGGTGCGGTCTTCGTCATCATCTGACACGACCGACAGCAGCATGTCATAACCGGAGCGGGAGTAGGTCTCCCCGGCGCCTGCGATGAAATCGGCGAAGATGGGGTTGACGATTTCATGCCGGGTGGCAATCGGGATGACGTGGCCCACGGCCAAGGCGCGGCCGGTGGCAAGCCGGATGGCGCGGGTGTTGGGGCTGTAATTGTGGCGGGTGGCCGCCGCCATGACGCGCGCGCGTGTGGCCTCGTTCACTTCGGGATAACCGTTCAGGGCCCGCGACACGGTGGTCGGGGACAGGCCCAGTTTTGTGGCCAGTTCTTTCAGATTCATTGCCCCACCACGCGCGTACAAACACCCAAACCGGTTTCAATCGTCGCGGACCTTAGACATGGACCCGCCTTTGGTCAAAGGGGAACCTGCGTTTGCGTGAACGATTTCGGCGCTTTGGTTGGCATTACACCAGCGAAGGCCACAGATTTGTAGCGGTTTGGATTGACAGGTCAGGCCACATCCGCGATTGTGCCGTATCCAAAGCGGTTTGGGTTGATTCTGAACCCTGATGGAATTGTGCCCCGTCAGAGGGCGGGGAAACCTGGGAGGTTGACAATGAAATCCAGACTTTTCGCAGGTGCTGCGGCACTTGCGCTGTTGTCGGGTGCTGCGCACGCGCAAGACCTGAAGTTTCCGGTAGGCGAGGGTGCCTTTAACTGGGACAGCTATAAGGCTTTCGACGAGGCCTATAATCTTGATGGCCAGTCGATCACGATGTTCGGTCCATGGCGCGGCGAAGACCAGGTTCTGGTCGAATCCATGCTGGCCTATTTCACCGCCGCATCAGGCGTGAAGGTGAACTATTCATCGTCGGAAAAC
>JANNBG010000648.1:0-1792 GCA_031385205.1 Rhodobacterales bacterium | reverse complement strand
GATCAAGAACATGGTGCCGGGGCATGTGTGGCGGTTGGTGGAAAAGTATGGGTTGAGTGCGAAGGATGGGGAAACGTAGGATGGGCAATATGCCCATCACCCCGTCAAAACGGCTGCAAAACCGCCAGTCCCACGGCAACGAGCGTGCCAACGCCAGCGACCCAAGGCATCGCCTGCAGCATCCCACCCGGCACGAAACCTGGTGCTTCGGCCTTTCGCATCTGGCCGATCAGCATGCCGTGCAAGCCCGACAGAATCACCACCACCAGCAGTTTTGCGTGCAGCCAACCTTGTGAAAACCACCCGCCACTGACGGCCAAGTAAAGGCCAAGCGCCCAGACCACCAACATCATCGGGGTCAGTAGCAGCCGGAATGCAGCACGCAAGGACGAAACCGCCGTTGCAGGTTGGCGCGCGAGCAGGATGGATGCAAACAGCATGCCGCCGATCCAGATGATGACGGAAACGATGTGCAGGGCTGTGGCGATTTCATACATGGGGTGGCTTCCTTTTCGGGTTGTCGCACAGTCGCGCGTTCGGCGCAGGTTACGCAAGAGGTGTTTGCAGACATCACGTCTGCGCCTTTATCGCGATTGGACACCATTTTGCGACGACGGGTGCGTTGGGCAGTCAAGGTGCTGATAAAACGATGAAAACAACGTATGCCACAGGTATGCACAACGTATGATTTACGTATGAACGTTGGTACGAACGCAGGCACCTGTCATCCGCCTGTTCCCCGTTCTTGCATGCGGGCGGCCAGCGCCGGGTGGCCTGTGTCGCGCAGACCCGCCACAGCGCCGTGAAAATCCCGTTCGTCGCGGTTCTGGCTCAGCTTTGATTTGGCCAGCGTCCGATTTGCGGCAATACGAAAGGCCACGATATTGCCCAGCATCTGGTCCATGTAATCGGCAGGCGCATCGGCCATGCGCCATGCTGCATCGCCATTCAGGCGGCGTTCGTGCAGGCGGGTCAGCAGGCCGACAGCGGCACGTTTGGTGTGCATGTCGTGCTGGAAGGTGATGGTGCCGTGGATGTGGACGACCTGATAGTTCCACGTCGGCACATGGCGATGATGTTCGGGTTTGGAGGGATAGAAGTTGGGCGAGACATAGGCATCATCGCCCTTGAAGATGACCAGCACATCCTGCCCGTCAAGCAAGACGCGGTGCATGTCATTGGCCAAGGCGACATGACCGATCAGTGTGCCATTGGGTGCTACGAGCAGGGGGATGTGATTGGCAATCAGCCCGTCTGTGGTATGCGCCACAATACAGGCCAAGGGTGCGGCGTCGATTACGGCGGTGATTTCGGATGGGTCAATTTCGTGGAAATGAGCCGGGATATACATTGGTGTTCCTTTCACCTCATTCGGGCTGCGACATCCAGCATGCGGTTGGAAAAGCCCCATTCGTTATCATACCAGCCAAAGACCCGCAGCAGGCCCTGCGGTGTGACGCGGGTTTCGGGGCAGGCCATGACAATGCTTTCAGGGCGGGCGCGCAGGTCGGAGGAGACGAGCGGGCGGTCAGTCGCCCCTATGACACCGCCGATGGCACGGAAGGCGTGATTCACGTCTTGCAGTGTGGCCGGGCGGTTCACCATCACGCACAAATCCACGGCACTGACCGATGCTGTGGGCACGCGCACGGCAGAGGCGTGGATGCGGCCCGCGATGTCGGGCAAAACTTCGTCAAGCAGGCGTTCGGCCGATGTGGTGGTGGGCACCATGGACAGGGCGGCGGCGCGCGAGCGGGCATAGTCAGCGGCGGGGGCGTCGGTGGTGGGCTGG
>JANNBG010000618.1:0-4606 GCA_031385205.1 Rhodobacterales bacterium | reverse complement strand
AAGGGGGCAGTGTGCACAGGGCGGACGGGCCAGGGTTCTTTGCGGACGGCATGATCGTGGGGGTTCTGACAACAGAACCGCTGGGGCGGGTGCTTGATTACAAGGCGCCTGAAGGCGGTTGTTTTCAGGGGGCATTTGTTGAAGTGCCGCTGGGGCCACGGCGGGTTTTGGGCGTGGTTTGGGGGGCGGGTGAGGGGACGTTTGACCCGGCAAAGGTGCGGTCGATTGTGCGGGTGCTGGACGCGGCCCCGATGCGCGAGGAGATGCAGGCGTTTCTGATCCGTGCAGCGGATTACACGCTGACGCCACTGCCTGCGATGCTGCGGCTGGCCACGCGCGCGCCGGGGTTGGGCGACGCGCCGTCGATGCGGCGGGTGTATCGGTTGGGTCTGGGGGAACCGGCACGTCAGACGGATGCAAGGTTCCGGGTGGTGGATGCGCTGCGCAGCTTTGGCGGGGCGGCGGTGACCTTGGGGGAATTGGTGGCAGAGGCGGCGGTGACGGCGGCGGTCATCAAGGGGTTGGTGAAGGCTGGGGTGGTTCTGGAGGAGGACGCGCCACGGGATGTGGCGTTTCCGGTGATGGATGCGTCAGGGTCGGCGCGGTTGGAGGGCGACCAGATTGCGGCGGGCGATGCGCTGGTGGCGCTGGTGGCGCAGGGGGGGTTTTCGGCGACGCTGCTGAAAGGGGTGACGGGGTCGGGCAAGACAGAAGTCTATCTGGAGGCGGTGGCGGAGTGCATCCGGGCGGGGCGGCAGGCGTTAGTTTTGTTGCCGGAAATTGCACTGACGGCGGAATTCCTGACGCGGGTGGAGGCGCGGTTTGGGGCGCGGCCTGCGGAGTGGCATTCCGGGGTTACGATGACGGAACGCAGGCGCGTGTGGCGGATGGTGGGGCAGGGCGGTGCCAGTTTCGTGGTGGGGGCGCGGTCGGCGCTGTTCTTGCCGTTTCGCGAACTGGGGTTGATCGTCGTCGATGAGGAACATGACACGTCGTACAAGCAAGAGGACGGGGCGCTGTACCATGCGCGGGATATGGCGGTGTTGCGGGCGTCTATTGTGGGCTGTGCGGTAGTGCTTGCCAGTGCGACGCCGTCGTTGGAGTCCTGGGCGAATGTGGAGGCGGGGAAGTATGGGCGGCTGGATTTAGGGTCTCGGTTCGGGGCGGCAGAAATGCCGGTGATGGCGGCCATTGATATGCGCAGCGAACGGTTGGCGTCGAACCAGTGGATATCGGAGGTGTTGGCGCGCGAGGTGAATCTGCGTACCAGCCGGGGGGAGCAGTCGCTGTTGTTCCTGAACCGCCGGGGTTATGCGCCGGTGACGATCTGCCGGGCCTGCGGGCATCAGGTGGGGTGCGATGATTGCGATGCGCGGATGGTGGAGCATCGGTTTCTGAAGCGGCTGGTATGCCACCAATGCGGGGCGACAAAACCGATGCCATTGGCATGCCCCAGTTGTGGGGTGGCGGGGCGGATGGCGCCGGTGGGGCCGGGGGTTGAAAGGCTGGCGGAAGAGGTGGCTTTAAGGTTTCCTGAGGCGCGGGTGGCGGTGCTGAGTTCGGATTTGTTCGGATCATCGCGGGCGCTGAAGGAACAGATCGGGGTGATTGCGGGCGGGGGCTGCGACATCATCATCGGCACGCAGATCGTGGCGAAGGGGCATAACTTTCCGTTGCTGACGCTGGTGGGGGTGATTGATGCGGATCTGGGCCTGCAGGGGAGTGATTTGCGCGCGGCAGAGCGGACGTTTCAGTTGATGCGGCAGGTGGCGGGGCGGGCGGGGCGTGTGGTGGGGCGGGCGGGGACGGCGCTGTTGCAGACGCATCAGCCGGAGCATGGGGTGATACGGGCGATCCTTGGCGGCGATGAAGAGGCGTTCTGGGCGGCGGAGGCGGCGGAGCGGAAAGCGGCGGGCGTGCCACCCTATGGGCGGATGGCGGGGATTATTCTGTCCAGCCCGGATGTGGCGCAGGTGTTTGACTTTGCGGGGGCGTTGGCGCGGATGGATGGGCCGTTGAGGGCCGTGGGTGCGCAGGTGTTTGGGCCGGCGCCTGCGCCGATTGCACGGGTGCGGGGGCGGCATCGGGTGCGGCTGTTGGTGAAGGCGGCAAAGGGGGTGGGGTTGCAGGCGGCCTTGGTGGCGTGGGTGGGGCAGTTGAAGTGCCCGGGAGGTGTGCGGCTGGCGATAGACATTGATCCGCAGAGTTTTCTGTGAGGCTGGGATTGGTTGTAGAGCGAGGACCGGGGGCCAGCCCCCAGACCCCCGAGATAGTTAGGAACAGAGGAAGCCGCTTTGGCAGCGATCAGGGTTCTGGAGTATCGCGGCGCGGTGGGTCTTGCCAAGAGGCCACCAGAAAGCTGACAACCCAGAAAAATGTGCTTTGCGCGAGAGATACGCCCGCATTGAAGCGCGATTGCAGATGTGTCAGATCAAAGATGGGCGACATGTAGCTGGCGGTCCTGTCCGATCTGAAAGGGTCAGTGGTGGCAAGCCAGACATGAAACCACATGACGCCGAGCGTTCCGGCGGTTGCAAATGCGGTAAAGACGATGCGGGGGAGCCCCTGTGCGGCGTTTGCCTTGAGCGCGCGGCGGCGGCTCCAGGTTGGAAGCCAAAAGAACATCACGATAAACAGTTATGGCAGTGCGCGCGGGTCACGCTCTTCTTACTTGCCGTTGCCAAAGGCGATGTATGAGGCGAGCCACATCGCTGCTGCCATGCAGGCGACGTGTCCTGCGACGAGATAAAGCCATGCTGAAACGTGATGCGCGAGGCTGCGGTCGTGCTGCAAGACATATCCCTTTGGCGATTGGTGGGGCGATGATCGTTTTGCAAGCGCCGCTGGTGGTGCAGATGAAATGCCCGGCGAATGTGCGGCTGGCGATCAATATTGATCTGCAAAGCTTTTTGTGAGGCTAGCGCAGGTTGCAAGGACGGGACCGGGGGCCAGCCCCCAGACCCCCGAGATAGTTGAGAACAGAGGAAGGTGAAGGCAGAGGATTTGATCCTGCATTCGGAGTGACTATATATGCGCCAACCCAAACGGAGGTGACCCCGATGTTCTTCATGTCCCGCAAAGCGACCGAGATGGTGCAGGCCAAGGATGCCCTGCCGGGGCGGCATACGCCGTTGCCGACGGCTGAGACGCATTTCGTGACAGGGATCCCTTTGAAATCGCCTGTGCTTGCGGGCATGGAAGAGGCGATGTTCGGGATGGGGTGTTTCTGGGGGGTGGAGCGCAAGTTCTGGGCTGTGCCGGGCGTCTGGCTGACGATGGTGGGCTATGCGGCGGGGATCACGCCGAACCCGACGTATCAGGAAACCTGCACGCAGATGACCGGGCATAACGAGGTGGTGCGGGTGATTTTCGATCCGAAAATCGTGACGTATGATGCCTTGCTGAAATTGTTCTGGGAAGGGCATGACCCGACGCAGG
Organism: Rhodobacterales bacterium; assembly: GCA_031385205.1. Lineage (GTDB taxonomy): Bacteria > Pseudomonadota > Alphaproteobacteria > Rhodobacterales > Rhodobacteraceae > JAAFHS01. The sequence goes on along the minus strand of JANNBG010000618.1, from coordinate 1,168 downwards.
GCATGCGGCAGGGCAATGATGTGGGGTCGACCTATCGGTCCGGGATTTACACCTATTCAGATGCGCAAGCGGCGGCGGCGGAGGCGAGCAAGGTGCTGTATGCTGCGGCGTTGAAGGCGGCGGGCAAGGGCGCGATCACGACAGAGATCATTCCGGCACCTGTGTTCTATTACGGCGAGGATTATCACCAGCAGTATCTGGCCAAGAACCCCGATGGTTATTGCGGGATTGGCGGCACGGGTGTGACCTGCCCGATCGGCGTGGGTGTCACGGCTTGACCCGCGCAGGGGCGGGGACTATCCCGCCCCATCCGTGTGAAAGGTCATAAGATGCCCACCTATACCGCCTTGACAACGCTGCCCGGTGAAGATGCTGCCCTTGCGCTGGCTGATGCTTTGGAAAAGCTGGTGCCGGAGCCTGTGGGCGTGGGGGTGTTCGAGATTGAGGACGGGTCGGCGCTGTGGGAAGTGGGGGCGTATTTTGTTGAGGCGCCGCCGGAGGTGATGCTGGATGTGTTGGCCCTTGCCTTCGGTGCCAAGTCGTTTGTGTTGAGCGAGTTGCCCGAGGTGGATTGGGTTGCAAAGGTGCGGCGCGAATTGTCACCCGTGGAGGCGGGGCGGTTCTTTGTCTTCGGCTCACACGATGCGGATAAGGTGCCAGCGGGGCGGGTTGCGTTGCAGATCGAGGCGACGGTGGCGTTTGGCACCGGGCATCATGGCACCACGCTGGGGTGCCTGCGGGCCTTTGACCGGCTGGCAGATCAGGGGTTCAGCCCGCGCCGCGTGGTGGATATTGGCTGTGGGACGGCAGTGCTGGCCATGGCTGCGGCGGCGATACTGCCGGATGCGGTGGTGATTGCGTCAGACATCGATCAGGTGGCCGTGGATGTGGCGGTGGCCAATCTGGCGATCAATGGGCTGACGGGCCGCGTGGCCTGTGTGGAGGCGGCGGGGTTCGGGCATCCGGCGCTCGCGGGCCAATTTGATCTGATATTCGCGAATATTCTGAAGGGGCCGCTGATTGAATTGGCACCTGATATGAAATTGCACACAACTCAAGGCGGAATTGTGATCTTGTCAGGTCTGCTTGTGGTGCAGGCCGAGGCGGTGTTGTCAGCCTATGTTGCCCAAGGATTTCAACAGGTTGCGCGGGAAGATTTGGGGGAATG
>JANNBG010000587.1:0-1521 GCA_031385205.1 Rhodobacterales bacterium | reverse complement strand
TCTGGGCGGCATCTGCCTGAACTGGGGCAGCATTCCGACCAAGGCGATGTTGCTCAGTGCGGAGGTGTATCAACTGATGCACCGGGCCAAGGAATTCGGGCTGGGGGCGACGGGCATCACCTATGACCTGCCAGCGGTGATTGCGCGGTCACGCGGGGTGGCGAAACAGTTGTCGGGCGGCATCGGGCATCTGATGAAGAAGAACAAGGTGACGGTGTTCATGGGGGCTGCGACCTTGCCATCGAAGGGCGTGGTTTCGGTGAAAACGGACAAAGGGATTGAGCAGTTGACGGCCAAGAATATCGTGCTGGCGACGGGTGCGCGGGCACGGGATTTGCCGGGGCTGGAGGCGGATGGCGATCTGGTCTGGTCGTATCGGCATGCTTTGGTTGCGACGCGGATGCCCAAGCGGCTGCTGGTGATCGGGTCGGGGGCGATTGGCATTGAGTTCGCGTCATTCTTTAACACGCTGGGGGCGGATACGACGGTAGTGGAGGTGATGGACCGCATTCTGCCGGTGGAGGATGCGGAGATTTCGGCCTTTGCGAAGAAGTCGTTCATCAAGCAGGGCATGAAAATCCTGGAAAAAGCGGGGGTCAAAAAGCTGGACCGCAAGCCGGGTGTCGGGGTGACGGCGCATATTGAACAGGACGGCAAGGTTACGACGCATGACTTTGACACGGTGATCTCGGCTGTGGGGATTGTGGGCAACGTCGAGGGACTGGGGCTGGAGGCGCTGGGCGTTAAGATCGACCGGACGCATGTGGTGACGGATGAATATTGCCGCACGGGGGTTGAGGGGCTGTATGCGATTGGCGATATCGCGGGGGCCCCATGGCTGGCGCATAAGGCAAGCCATGAGGGGGTGATGGTGGCAGAGCTGATTGCAGGCAAACATCCGCATCCGTTCAAACCGGGGTCCATCGCGGGCTGCACCTATTGCCAGCCGCAGATTGCATCGGTGGGCTATACCGAGGCGAAGGCGATTGAGGCGGGGTTTGAGATTAAAGTGGGGCGCTTCCCGTTTATCGGCAATGGCAAGGCGATTGCGCTGGGCGAGGCGGAAGGGATGATCAAGACGATCTTTGACGCGAAAACCGGCGAGATGCTGGGGGCGCATATGATTGGGGCGGAAGTCACGGAACTGATCCAAGGCTATGTGGTGGCGCGGGGGTTGGAGACGACGGAGGGAGACCTGATGAACACGGTGTTCCCGCATCCGACGCTGAGCGAGATGATGCATGAGGCGGTGCTGGACGCCTATGGACGTGCCATCCACATCTAGAGTTGTCGCAGAGGAAAGGTCTGCGGCCGATAGCGTTTAAGTGTCATAGCGGAGTGCCCCGCGAAATGCGCGGCCATAGGCTGCCATTGCCTCGCCAATCGAGACGCCGCCCAGCCAGTTCGGCTTCTTTTCCTTGTCACCGTTGACTATCTCGCGCGCACCAAACCAGTCATGACTTGCGCCGTTGAAGTAGTCACCCAAGCCGCCTTTAGAGCGTGTCGCTTTCAATTGCGACC
>JANNBG010000580.1:0-4473 GCA_031385205.1 Rhodobacterales bacterium | reverse complement strand
CACGGTTTATTTTGAAAGGTGCGCGCAAGCACACACCCTATTTGGTGCCGGGCGTGCCGTCGAATTTCTTTTCCAGCGTTGCCCAGCAGTCGATGTAATCATCCTGCAACGGGGCCACCAAGGCTGCAAATTCCGTCAGATGCTGCGGGAAACGGGTCTCAAACATGAAACTCATCGTCTCCTCCAGCTTTTCCGGCCCTAACACCGCATTTGACGCGCCTTCAAACGCCTGACGATCCGGCCCGTGTGGCAGCATGCAGTTATGCAGGCTCATCCCGCCCGGCACAAATCCCTTTGGTTTGGCGTCATAGATACCATAGATGTTGCCCATCAGTTCCGACATGATGTTCTTATGATACCATGGCGGGCGAAAGCTGTGTTCCGCCACCATCCAGCGGTCACGGAACAGCACGAAGTCGATATTCGCCGTGCCCTCTATGCCGCTGGGCGCGGTCAGCACGGTAAAGATCGACGGATCGGGGTGGTCGAACAGGATGGCCCCCACGGGGGAATAGGTGCGTAAATCATATTTATAGGCGCAATAGTTGCCGTGCCAGGCGACGATATCCAAGGGCGAATGGTCGATGAAGGTTTCATGAAACTGTCCGCACCATTTGATGACGACGCGGGAGCGGACCTGACGGTCTTCAAACTCGGCGACCGGGCATTTGAAATCGCGCGGGTTGGCAAGGCAGTTGGCCCCGATAGGCCCGCGCGACGGCAGATCAAACTTCTGGCCATAGTTTTCGCAGATAAAGCCACGACAGGGGCCTTCAAGCACCTCCACCCGATACACCAACCCACGCGGAATGATGGCGATTTCCTTGGGCTCCACATCAATCACGCCCAGTTCGGTGCAGAAGCGCAGGCGGCCTTCCTGTGGTACGATCAGCAGTTCTGAATCGGCGGAATAGAAGTATTCATCCACCATGCTGCGGGTTATCAGGTAGATGTGGCTGGCCATGCCCACCTGCGTATTCACGTCGCCCGCCGTGGTGATGGTGCGCATGCCGGTCAGGTATGTGAGGTTTTCACCATGTGGGATGGGATCCCAGCGGTATTGCCCAAGGCTGATGATATCGGGCAGGATATGCGGGGCGGTTTTCCACAGGGGCAGGTCGATCTTGGCAAAGCGAGTGACGTGTTTGACCGAAGGCCGGATGCGATAGCACCATGTGCGTTCGTTTTGCCCGCGCGGTGCAGTAAACGCGGTGCCCGAAAGTTGTTCGGCATAGAGGCCATAGTTGCACTTTTGTGGTGAATTCTGCCCTTGGGGCAGACCACCGGGCAGGGCCTCCGTCTCAAAATCATTGCCGAAGCCCGGCATATAGCTGTGCATGGCGACCATCCGTCTTTGCCACAAATTCTAAGGAATGATTATCGTTGCATTTGCAACGATGTCAAGGATCGTAACCATTCGTTCAGACTTGGCAGGCAGATTTGACCTTGGTCGGGGGCGATCAAAACCGGGGTGTAAGGGAATGAGCGTTGAATTGCAGGATGGTGAGCGTTTGTTGAAACTGAAGGATTCGTCGTTGGACGGTGCTGGCGGCAACGTCGACGAAGGCATGACGATGGTGCGGCTGTGGCAACTGATTTCGGGCGGCCAATCGCTGCGCGATGGCACGGTTGTGGAACGGCGGTTCCTTTAGCTGCGCATCGCGGGGCGGCCCAGCGTGATTGCTGCCGTTGCGACAAGCGTTGCGACGGCGGCCACGATCCAGAAAAACCCATATGTGCCAAAATGGCCCATCAGGGCTGATATGATAACGGGCGCAGGAATGCCGCCCACCAAGCCTGCGGCGATGATGGTGGGGGCAACGCGGGGATCGGTGCCCATGATGCGACTGGCAGCGACGTAAAAGCCGGGAAAGAACAGGCCTGCAAAGCCGCCCATGGCCGCGAAAAACAGGGGCGCACTGATGAGGATTGCCCCAAAGGCGCAAATGGCAGTACCTGCCATGGCAAGTATGTACAGCGTAAAGGGCGCAACGCGATGGCCGATGAACACCAGCGCCACACGCGCGGCTAGGAAGGCGACAAAGAACGCGGAAAGCAGGGTGGCGGCCTGCGTTTCGGATTGCCCGACAGCAATCAGGGCGGTGGGGCCAATGCCGATCAGACAGGCCTCTAATCCAACGCCGCACACGCCGAAAGTCATCAGACCAAAGCGGGGTTTGAAGGGTTGTGATGTGCTATCTGTCTGTATGGCCGCTTCGCTCATCCCGCCCGCAGCCAGCCAAATGATGACGGCAATGGCGGCTACTGCAGCAAAACTGGTTGCGGGATCACTGCCAAGCGCCACAAACACCAAAGGCGCTGCGATGGCCCCTATGCCGAAGCTCGCGTTGATCAGGGATACCATTGCTGGCCCGCGCGCACCAAAGGCGTGCAGGACGCGGGGGTTGAACATGACGGTGGCGCAGCAATATCCGGCGCCAAAGATCAGCGCGCCCAAAAGCGTGGTCAGCCAGCCGATTGACGCCGCCACCACCGCCGCCCCGATGGCCATCGCGCCGATGGCATGGCGCGGGTTAAGGCGGGTTCCTGTCAGATACATGACGGCCACGCCAAAGCCGCAGCCCAGCCAATGGGCCGAGATCAGCCAGCTTGCCTGCCCGTCGGCCAAGGCCAGGTTACGCGTGAAGGCAGGCAAGGCAGGGCCATACAGCGATTGGCCGGCCCCCATGATGACAAAGGCGATCAGCGCCAGGCTTAAAAGGCCAGGATTGGCCCGGATCAAATCTCGCATGACACACCGATTGGGGAAGCTGGACTGATGTCCGTCTTGTGGGTGCTGAAGTCAATGACTTGCACGCGTGCGTTGATTGCGGCAGCCTGTCGGGGCAACCGGGGGCCACTTTGACAGATTTCGACCTTGCGAGTTTTCTGCCCTATCAACTGGCCGTGGTGGCACAGCGCGTATCGAAAGGATTTGCCGAACGGTATCGGGCAGAGTTTGGCCTGACGATCCCGGAATGGCGGGTGCTGGCGCATCTGGCGCAGGCGGGCACGGTATCGGTGCGGGAAATTCAGGCGCGGGTGGATATGGACAAATCACGCGTCAGTCGGGCCGCAGCGCGGCTGGAGTCTGCGGGATTGGTGGAAAAGCGGGGGAATGAGGGAGACAGGCGGCTGCTGGACATGCGGCTGACACCAGCAGGGCAGGCGCTGTTTGCGCGGATTGTGCCGATCGCACGGGCCTATGAGGCAGAGGTGATGGCGGGGTTGTCGGATGACTTTCGGGCATCGTTACGGCGGCTGATGGAGGGGGCATGATCCTTTACGATTATTGGCGGTCATCGGCGGCGTACCGGGTGCGGATCGGGTTGATTTTGCTGGGGTTTGGGTATCAATCGGTGCCGGTTGATCTGGTGAAAGGGGAGCATAAATCGGGGGAACATTTGGCACGGAACCCTCAGGGGCTGGTGCCAGCACTGGCGATTGACGGGCTGATGCTGACGCAATCGCTGGCGATTCTGGAGTATCTGGACGAGACGCGGGGTGCCGGGTTTCTGCCAGCGGATGCGGTGGGGCGAGCGCAGGTGCGAACGCTGGCCTATGCGATTGCGATGGAGGTTTCGCCTGTATGCAACCTGTCTGTGCGGACCTATGCAGCGGGGATTTCTGGCGGCACGGTGACAGCGGACGATTGGGTGCGGCACTTCATGGCACCGGGTCTGGCAGCAGTGGAAGCGATGCTGGGCGAGGGGCGCTATTGCCACGGGGATAGGGTGACGCTGGCGGATATCTGCCTTGTGCCGCAAGTCTATAATGCGCGGCGCATGGGGCTGGATATGGGGGCAATGCCGCGCATCACGGCGGTGATGGGCGCGTTGGAGGCGTTGCCAGCGGTGGCGGCGGCGCATCCGGATGTGTGCAGGCCTGGTTAAGGGGGGGGCTCATCCGCCCTGTCGGGCGACTTCGCGATGTTCTGGCTCTGCGCTACCACACCCGTATCTTTGCCCGCGCGGACCTGCCGTCGGCATCAATCACTGACAAGGTCACAAAGCCTGTTCCTGGCAGGGCGAGCATGGCTTCGCGGTCGCGCCGTGCTGTGACCATGGGCACGCCATCGGCCATCCATGTGAAAGGCGCTGTGCCACCTTTGACGCGGACCAGCAGGCCTTGGGGCAGCATTTCCACCTCGGCCCCATCAGGAGGGAATGCCACGGATGGTGCATCAGCGGCGACGCCGAAGGCGGCGTTGCGTGACCGGAAATGTTGCAGGGGTTGCGGTAGCTGGGCATTGGACACGAGCAAGGTGGCCGGGGGTGCAGGGGGTTGGGCGGTAAGGTCAGGCTTGAGCCGCCCGAACGCCTGAAACAACACGGGTGCGGCAACGGCTGCGCCAAAGGCACCCGGCACGGGCGTGCCATCGGCACGGCCCATCCAGACGCCAATCACATGCCTGCCATCAAAGCCGATGGCCCAGGTATCGCGGTTGCCATAGCTGGTGCCGGTTTTATAGGC
>JANNBG010000579.1:0-3376 GCA_031385205.1 Rhodobacterales bacterium | reverse complement strand
CGTCGCAATTTCCGGGGCCAGCGCACTGCCATAAGCGGCCCACCCCGCATGCGGGGCCAGCACCAGCGCCATCGCCCTTATCCGGGTCGCCCCACTGGTCGCAGGCAGAAAGTGGTCCGTGATGAAAACCTTGATCGCGTCGGTATTGGCCAAGAACACCGTCGTGTCAGCAATCTTGAGGTCCGCCTTATGCGCGTCAGCATGTGCCCTTGCCGCCGCCCCAATGGCCGCCACAAACTCCGCCTGTTCACGCAGGATGCCCCCCGCATGGAACGGTTGCACCCACGCGCCCGTCAACACCGCCGTATCCCCCGGCAAGCTGGCCTTCACCCCGTTCCAATCCAGATCGGAATAGGCCACCTTCTTGACCAGATCGGCATTGATCCGCGCATTGATCGTGTCGTTCAGCGTGGTCTGAAACACGCCGTCGGTCAGGCCGATCTGCGTTGCGAACTTCACCTTAAAGTCTTCGGCATCCTTCAACCCCAGCTTTTTCAGGATGTCCGTCAAGGCCTTGGCCACCACTTTGGCCGACGCATCCAGTTTCGCCTTTTCATCCGCTGCCTGCGTTGGCGTCTTTTGCACCGCGTCCTGCGCCCCTTCGCTATCCGCATCCATCTTGGTTTCCGTTGATAGGGCCACCACCACCAAAGGCGCGATTTCCGCCGTGCGTTTTGTCACCGTTGCGTCCTGCACCCCCGGCGTATTTTTCACCAGTTGCGCCTTCACCCCCGCCTCGGTCTTCAATCCCATCAGCCACGTCTCTACCGCCGTCGGCGTTGACCGCATCATCGGCACCACGTCCGTGCCGTGTTCCTCCGCAAACAGCGTGTGGCTTTCCTCCGCCGTGCCGAATGTCACCGGTGCCATCAGCCCGCCACCCGCCGCCGCCGGATCTTCCGCCGCAGCCCCGCCACCCCCGGTAAACTTTGCCAGCACTTTCTGGATCAGCATCACAATCGCGTCTTCAATCCGCTTGTGAATCCCCGTGATGATTTCCTTGACGTATTCCGCCACATTCCCCAGCCCCAACAACCGCGCCAGCAGGTCAATCGCCGGTGGCATCAGCCGCGCCAGCACGCCTTCAATCGCCTTGGCCGCCGGTTCAATCACCCCGTTGGAAATGTCGATCATGCCCTGCACGACCGTCTGCACGATCTCGATCATGCGCGACAGGTTGTCCTTCAGCCACATGATGAAGTCCCAGATCATCAGTACGATCTTGACCAAAGCCCCCGCCGGGTTGATCAAAGACGCCAGCCACACGATCCCCGCCTTGACCACGCGTTCCAACAGGAACGTCGTAATCTGCCCCATCACCATGCTAGCAAGGTTCGACAGATCATCCTTGATCTTGTCAAAGAACGCGCCCCAGCCTTGCGTAATCAACGTGCTCGCATACCCAATGAAAAACTCGATCTGCGCCATGGCCTTTTCGCCAATGATCCGCACCGCCACCTTGCGCACCATATCCAGCGTCAGGCCCAGAATTTGGCGGGCAATGTCCAGCACCCCCATCAGATCGAACTGCGCAGGGATGGTAATGGCCCCGGCAAAGGCCCCCGTCAGCCAGCCGATGATGCCTGCGATCAAATGATCCTTGAAATTGTCACTGAACTTCTGAAACCCGCCCACCACGGCGTCCAGCAGGTGCCCCAGAAATGCGATGGGGTCGTCGATGATCTTGCCAATCGCCGCCATGGCATTGCCAACAAAGGCGTAGAAATCGTCCTTGTTGATGCCCAGTGCTGACAGGATGGGTTCGAGGATCAGCCGGGCCACTTCGGCCCAGTCGCCCGTCAGCGCCGCTTTGGCGATGGCAAGAACGGTGTTCAACGCGCCCTGTACAAAGGACAAAATGGCATTCAGCGCGGCCTTGTAGGCATCTACCAAAAAGCTGACTGCCGCCTTTAACCCATCCGCCACCACATCCACCGCCGCCTGCGCCATGGCCACGCCTTCGTCGATCATCGCGTTCAATTCTGCCGCCAACTCCGGGAATACCGCCCCGATCAGCGTGCTGACCGCCAGTTTCAGAACCTCGCCATACAGCGCGATGGCACCCTTGATGAAACTGGCCGCCGCATCAATGATCGCAAAGGCCACCGATTTCACCGCGTCCAGAATGGCCCCCACACCAGCCCGCACCGCATCGAAAATCGCTCCGATCACATCGGCCAGCTTGGACAGCTGGTCCCCCACCCAGTCCACCGCCGCATCCCACCAGCTGTCGTTTTCTGCGTCCTTTTCCGCCGCTGCCTTTTCTTCCGCCGCCTTGGTTTCCGCTTCGTCCACCTTGGCCTGCGCCGCAGTCTCGGCCCCCGCATATTCCGCCTGTACCTGCGCCTCGTCCGCCGCCACGCGCGCCGAAATCTCGTCCTGCGTCGCCTGATTTTGTGTCGCGGCCTCGGCGTTCATGTCAGTGACCGCCGCCTGCTGGCTGTCCAGCGTGGCCTGCCGCTGGTCCTGAATGCCTTGCCGCGCATCGCCCACCATGCGCACCTGATCAGTGTTGGCCTGCGTTTCCGCCGCCATCATATCCGCCTCGGCCTTTGTCGTCGCTGCATCGCGCTGGGTATCGCGTTCTGTCACCATGCTGGCCATTTGCGCATCGGTCTCGGCAAGGTTCGCCTGCATCGGGCCTCCATGATGCGCATCGAAAATCGCCGTGGTTGCGGCATCCAGACCGCGCGTCAGAAACGCATCCGGCCCCTCAACCGGCGCAGTCGCCTCCAGCAATACGGGGGCTGGCGTCAACTCCAGAGGCACCGCCTCGTCCATCGCACGCAAGGCCACCTGTTCCGGCCCCGGTCCTGCCACCACTGCCGCCATCGCCGCATCGCGGTGCAGCGCCGCATCCCCCGCCGCCGCCAGCGCCTGCGTATCCGCCCGCGCCGGGTCCGCCTCGCCTTCCAGCACCACGCTCGGGGGTGGCCCGGCAGAGGTATCGACACTGTCACTGGTCTGCGTTTGCCCCACGGCATGGGCGATATCACTGGCGGCCAGCGTTTCGGCGGGCGGCTTCCATTGGTCGAGATAGGCATTGCCGGTGAAGGGCGTCACGGGGGCTGTCGGCGCAATGACCGGATCAGGCACCGGGGCGGGGGTGCCGGTTTCCAGCGGTGCAACTTCGCCTGTTGGTGGTGCCACGGGCGCGATCTCTGGCACTGCCGCCTCATCCGCGTGCAGAGTCGCTGCAAATTCCGGGGCGGCTTCCAGCTGCGCTGTATTTTCCTGATCGGCCAGCCGCGCCAGGTCTGCCTCCAGCGTCGCCGTCTTTGCCGCCTTGACGCTGGGCACCGCTGCGGTGAAGGCCGCCATATAGGCCTCAGGCGTCAACGCCGCGGACAGTGCCGCAACCGATTGGTCCAGCGCC
>JANNBG010000573.1:0-2674 GCA_031385205.1 Rhodobacterales bacterium | reverse complement strand
CCCCTTGCTGATCGTGCTGGATGGCACCAGGGCCGATGCGCGGGATTGGCCCCGGCGGGTGGACCGTGCTGCAGCGTTGATTGAGGATGCGGGGCGCGATGGGCGCACAGTGGCCGTGGTGCGCCTGACGGATGTGCCGGGTGAGATTGTGTTCCAGACAGCGGATGCCTGGGCCGGGCGCGTGGCGGCACTGACGCCACAGGCGTGGTCGCCGGATATGGGCGCGTGGGTGGCAAAGCTGCCGAAGGACGCGTTCGCTACATTCTGGCTGTCGGATGGGTTGGATCACAAGGGTCGCGCAGACCTGATGACCGCGTTGGATGCCAAAGGGGCGGTCACCGTATTCGAAAGCCCCCGCCCCGTGTTGACCCTGCACCCCGCAACCTTTGCCGATGGCGTCGTGAAACTGTCGGCCAGCCGCCTGCCCACAGGTGGTGCGGTTTCCATCGAGGTCTCGGCTCGCGGACCAGACCCCTCCGGCATTGACCGCGAGCTTGCGCGTGGCGTCATCGACTTTACCCTTGGTGCCGCACGCGCCACGGCAGACCTGCCCCTGCCCCCCGAATTGCGCAACCGCATCACGCGGTTCGAAATCGCGGGTGTACGGTCGGCGGCGGCGGTCAGCCTGACGGATGACAGCCTGAAACGCCGCAAGATCGCGCTGATCGGTGAAGGCGCGGATGCCGAGGGCCTGCAACTGCTGTCGCAGACGCATTACCTGCGGCAGGCCCTGGCACCCACGGCAGACCTGATTGACGGCAGCCTGACGGATGTGCTGCTGGCCAGCCCGGATGTGATTGTGCTGGCCGATGTGGCGAAACTGAACGAGACGGAAACGACTGGCCTGCTGGAATGGCTGAACAAGGGCGGGTTGCTTTTGCGCTTTGCGGGCCCGCGCCTTGCCGCGAGCGACATCAGCCGGATGGATGAAGACCCGCTGATGCCCGTGCGCCTGCGCGAAGGCGGGCGCACGGTGGGGGGTGCCATGAGCTGGGGCGAGCCGAAGACTCTGGCCCCGTTCCCGGATGGATCACCGTTTCAAGGGCTGGCCGTGACGGATGATGTGACGGTGACGTCGCAGGTACTGGCGCAACCGGGGCCAGATTTGGCCGCACGCACGATTGCGGCGCTGGCCGATGGCACGCCCTTGGTAACGCGCAAGGATGTGGGGCTGGGGCAGGTGGTGTTGGTGCATGTGACGGCGAATGCGGAATGGTCAACGCTGCCCCTGTCGGGCCTTTTCGTCAGCATGCTGGAACGGTTGGCCGTGTCCACCCAGCCGGCGCTGCCCGATGCGGCAGAACTGAAGGGACAGGTTTTTGTGCCCGATACCCTGCTGGATGCCTATGGCGAGGCCAAGGATGCAGGCGATGTGGCGGGGGTGAAGGGTGAAGATCTGGCGGCGGCGTTGATAACCGGGCCCGTACCTGCGCTGCCTCCGGGGCTGTATGCGGGTGATGACCGGCGCGTGGCGCTGAATGTGATCGGGGCGGAAACAGTGTTAGCGGCGGCGGCATGGCCGGCAGGCACGGTGATCGAAGGGTTGGAACTGGTGGCCGAACAATCGCTGAAAGGTTGGTTCATGGCGGGGGGGTTGGTGCTGCTGATGGTGGATATCTTGGCGGCCTTGTGGATTTCGGGCAAACTGTCGGGCGGCCTCAGGCGTGGGGTGGCGGTCCTGTTGCTGGGCCTGATGCTGGTGCAACCACATGGCGCGCAGGCGCAGACCACACCAGCGGATCAGGCGCAACCAAACGATGACCTTGCGTTTGCCGCCACCAGTGCTGTGGTGCTGGCGCATGTGCTGACCGGGGATCCGTCGGTTGATGACACCGCCCATGCAGGCTTGCTTGGCCTTGGGATGCGCCTGTGGGAACGCACCAGCGTGGAACCTGCCGAACCCATCGGCGTGAATATCGAAACGGACGAGTTGCTGTTCTTCCCCTTCCTGTACTGGCCCGTAACCACCAGTCAAGACATCCCCTCTGCCAAAGCCTATGCCAAACTGAACGCGTTTCTTGCCAGTGGTGGGACGATCCTGTTTGACACGCGCGATGCCGATGTGGCCGGGCGTGGCGCACAAACGCCCGAGGCGCAGTCTTTGCAGCGGCTGGCGGCTGGCCTCGATGTTCCGGCGATTGAACCGGTGCCAGCCGACCATGTGCTGACGCGCAGCTTTTATCTGCTCAAGGACTTCCCCGGTCGTTTCGCCAATGGCGGCGCTTGGGTCGAGGCCGCCCCCCCCGATGCAGAACAAATCGAAGGCATGCCGTTTCGCAACCTGAACGATGGCGTGTCGCCGGTGATTATCGGCGGTAATGACTGGGCGGCGGCCTGGGCGGTGGACAACCAGGGTGTGGCCTTGTTCCCCGTGGGGCGCGGTTTTGCGGGCGAACGGCAGCGCGAGATGGCGTATCGGTTTGGCATCAACGTGGTGATGTATGTACTGACGGGCAACTATAAATCCGATCAGGTGCATGTGCCTGCCCTGCTGGAAAGGTTGGGGCAATGACCGGTCTGATCTTCGATCCGCTGGTGCCGTGGCCCATTCTGTGGGGCCTGCTGGCCTTTGCCGTGGTGCTGCTGGTCATGGCGCTGTGGCGGGGCCTGACAGGCTGGTGGCTGCGCGGGCTGACGGCGGTGGTGCTGCTGACAGCACTGGCCAACCCCGCCG
>JANNBG010000563.1:0-8348 GCA_031385205.1 Rhodobacterales bacterium | reverse complement strand
AACACGCGCAAATCTGATGCGCAGCACTTGCCTGATGGGCGCTGTGGCGATCAGCGCGCAGTTCCTGACCGCTCTGCCCACGCAAGCCAACCCGATCACCTGGGATCCGGACAGCGGCACGGCGGGCGTGCAGTCCGGCGCGGGAAACTGGAATACAATCAACGCGAATGATGTGTGGAACCCGGGTGGCGGGGCGAACCAGTCGTTTGACAATGGTGACGACGTCACCTTTAGCGGCACCGGGGCCAATGTTCTTATCAACAATGGCGCAGTGCAGCCTGACTCCATCACCTTCACCGGCAACAACTATGTCATCAATGACAATGGCGGGGCGAATGATGCCATCGACGTGCGGTCCATTGCCGGCACAGATACGCTGACCATTGATGTGGGTGTGGGTCTGACGGCCACGATTGCAGCCCCGATCCGCCATACAGCGGCGGGGGCGGCCACCATCACGATCAACGGCACGGCTGGCAGTACGGGCACATTGAACCTGAACGATAACAGCACCATCACGGGCGGCACCGTTGATATGGAACGCGGCACGCTGAACCTGAACGGCGACCTGACAGCCAACTACAACCAGAATGGCGGCACCGGCAACAATGCGGGCACCTTGACAGGTGATGTGGATGTGGCAGGCGGCATTCTGAACAACATCAGCGGCGGGGATATCGCCGGGGATACGACCGTAACGGGTGGCACATTCAACAACAGCGGTACGGGTGTCACAACCGGCAGCGTGCTGGTGACGTCTGGTACGGTCAACGCCAATGGCGGCAACTTCACCGGTGGTTTGCGCAACAACGGCGGCACGGTCAATTACAACGGCGATTCGTCGGGGCCTGTGCGCAACTCCAGCGGCACATTGGATATCAACGCAGCGGGCATTCTGCGCGGCAACCTGAACAACGATGGCGGCACGGCCACTGTGGATGGGCGCGTCACCGGTACAACCGCCGTTGCGGGCGGCACTGTCACCAACAATGCCACGGGCACGCTGAGCGGGCTTGTCACCGTGACCAGCGGCACTTTGAACGCAAGTGGCGGGTCATTCACGGCAGGCATCAATAACAACGGTGGCACAACGAACATCACCGCCAACACAACGGCAGACGTCACGAACACATCAGGCATCGTGAACATCAACGCGACCCAGACGCTGACCGGCACATTGGCGAACAGCGGGACCACCAATAACAACGGCACGCTGACGGGCGATCTGACGCAGCAACTGGGCACATTCAACAACCTGAACGGCGGTGTTGTCGATGGCAACGTCACCATCAGCGGCGGCACATTCAACAACCAGACGGGTGCCGATGTGGATGGCAGCCTGCGGCTGACGGGGGGCACGCTGAACGCCAATGGCGGCACGTTCAACAGCCCCTTGGTGAACGCGGGCGGCACGATCAATGTGAATGCAGATACGACCACATCCGTGACCAACAACGCAGGCACGCTGGATATTGATGCGGGCACGACGCTGACAGGCAATGTGAACAGCGGGGCCAATGGTGGCGATACGGATAACGGCGGCATCATCACGGGCAATGTGACGGTAGCAGGTGGTACGTTTGACAACCAGGGCACGGGCAATATCGGCGGCAATGTGGCGGTGCAGGATGGCACGCTGATTAACCGCAATGGGGCCACGATCACCGGCAACACGAATGTGACGGGTGGGGTGTTGGACGCCAATGGCGGGGTGTTCACCGGCACGCTGTCAAACAATGGCGGCACGATCAACATCAACGCGGATACGACAAAGGCGATCACCAATACGTCAGGTCTTTTGACGATTGATGCGGGTGTCACGCTGACGGGCAACCAGATCAACAATGGCGGCACAACGCAGAATGATGGTCTTGTGGCCGGTACATTGGCGCTGAGTGCGGGGCAGTTTACCAACAATACGACGGGTGATGTGTCGGGCCTGGTCACAGTCACCGGCGGTACGCTGACGGCGGCGGGGGGCGACTTTACTGCAGGTGTGCAGCAGGATGGCGGCACGGTGAATTACACGGGAAATTCGTCGGGCAATGTGACGAAAACGGCCGGCACGTTGACGATTGCGGCGGCAGGCGTCCTGACAGGCACCCTGACGCAAAGCGGCGGCACGACGGCAAACAGCGGGCGGTTAACGGGTACGCTGGCTCTGTCGAATGGCACGTTCAACAACAATGGCGGACGCGTTGTGGGGCTGGCCACGGTCACAGGCGGCACACTGAACGCGAATGGCGGGCAGTTTGTGGCGGGCATCACGAATGACGGCGGTTCTGTGAACGTGACGGCGACGACCACGGCAGACATCACCAACACGACGGGCACCACCACGCTGACGGGAACGTTGACGGGAACGCTGGCAGTGACGGGCGGCGTCGCGAACAGCAACGCGGGCGGCAATGTCACGCAGCTGACGACGGTGACGGGCGGCACCCTGAACGGCAATGGCGGCAACTTTACCGGCGGCGTGCGCAATGACGGTGGGTTGGTGAACATCAACGCGGCGACAACGGGCAATGTGCGCAACGTCACGGGCACCACAACACTGACGGGCGCATTGACAGGGACACTGGCGCAATCCGGGGGCGTTGTGAACAACAATGCTGGTGGGAACATCACTGGTGCGACGACTGTGACCGGCGGGGCGCTGAACGGCAATGGCGGCAACTTTACGGGTGGCGTGACAAACCAGGGCGGCACCGTGACGATCACGGCGGATACAACGGGCCGGATCACCAACCAAACGGGCACGACGGCGATCAACGCGGGGGCCACGTTTACCGGCACCGTGCGCAACGAAGGCAGCACGACCACGAACAACGGCACGGTTGCGGGGCGTCTGACCGTGGCAGGCGGCACGGTCATCAACAACACAGGCGCGAATGTGACGGGGCCGACAACGGTATCAGGCGCGGGTGTTCTGAACGCGGATGGCGGCAGTTTTGTGGGCGGCATTCAGGCGAATGGCGGCACGGTCAATGTCAACGCGAATACGGCGGGCAACATTGCCAATGCGGGCGGCAATGTGCTGATTGATGCGGGTGCGACGCTGACGGGCAATGTGGCGGGCACGGCGGGTACCACAGCCAACAGCGGGGCGGTGGCAGGCACTGTGGGCCTCAGCGGTGGGTCGTTCACCAACCTTGCGGGGGCCTCTGTGGCGGGGCGGACGACCGTTTCGGGCACAGGTGTGCTGAACGCGGATGGCGGGTCTTTCGCCGGGGGTATCCGCGCAACAGGCGGGTCAGTCTTCGTGAATGCGAATACAACGGGCAACGTCATCAACGCTGGCGGCGCGATTGACATCGTGGCCGGGGCGACGCTGAACGGCACTATGGCGCAATCATCTGGCACGACGCGCAACAGTGGTACCGTGGGTGGCACCGTGGGCCTGACAGGCGGGCAGTTCAATGTTCTTGCCGGGGGGGATGTCACTGGGCTGACATCGGTTTCGGGCGCGGGTG
The DNA here is from genome assembly GCA_031385205.1 of Rhodobacterales bacterium. Lineage (GTDB taxonomy): Bacteria > Pseudomonadota > Alphaproteobacteria > Rhodobacterales > Rhodobacteraceae > JAAFHS01. Next base: position 4,875 of record JANNBG010000563.1, on the reverse strand, counting down.
TGTTGAACGGCAATGGCGGTAACTTTACAGGTGGTGTGCGGAACACGGGTGGTTTGGTCAACATCAATGCTGACGCGACCGGCAACGTGGACAACCGCAGCGGCACGCTGGCTGTCGATTTGGGGGCAACGCTGACGGGTGATGTGTCGAATGGTGACACGTTTACACTGGCGGGTGCTGTGGATGGCAATGTGCGCAACAGCGGCAACGTCAGCGCAACAGGTGCGGTATCGGGCAACTTTACCAATCTAAGCGGCGGTGTGTTCGACGTGGCAGGGGCTGGCAATGCAGCGGCAGGTGCAGCAGGCGACAGTGCCGCCGTGGGTGGCACGTTTACCAACCGGTCGGGCGGCATTGTGAACATCGGCGTGGGTGAACGGCTGGATACGGGCGGCATGGTCAACGATGCGGGCGGGCGGATCACGACCTTTGGCACGCTGGGCGGGCCAGCAACGAACAACGGCACGATCATCGCGACGCGGGCGACGTTTACGGGGCTGGTGACCAACAACGCAACGATCACCGGGCGTGGGCCACTGTCGTTTGGCGGCGGTCTGGCGGGCAATGGCACAGTTGATCTGACAGGCAATGGCACACCAACGGATGTAATGACGGTGGGTGGGGCGGGCATTTCGGGCACCACAAGGCTGGCATTTGACATTGACCTGGGTGTCGGCACTGCGGCATCGGACCATGTGGTGATGTCGGGCGGGGCAATCGTCGGCGGTCAGGTCTTCCTCAGCTTTACGGCGGTAAATGAGGGGGCGGATGTGGCAGGCAACATCACCCTGATCGACGTGAGTGATGCCCAACCCAGCGGGATCAACATCGCAGGCACAACGGGCCTGCCGAACAATGGCGGCGTCATCATCTACCGCGTGATCGAAGAGGCGGGCACCGGGAACATCGTTCTGACCTCAGGTACCAACCCGGGCATCGGGGCCTTGGTAGGCAGTGTGGCCCTGACGCAAAGTCTGATCGGGTCTGTCATCAACCGCCCGTCCAGCCCGTTTGTCAGTGGCTTGGCCTATGATGATCCTAAATCGTGTGGCGCGGGTATCTGGGCACGCGCGACAGGTGGTCAGGCGGATGCAACCGGCACCAGCACGGATGGGACGGAAACCAGCGCGACAAAGACCAGCGCAAGCTACAGCGGTGTGCAGTTGGGTGGCGATTTTGCCTGCTTCAACGGTTACTTCAAAGGCTGGGACATTGCCTTTGGTGGCATCGGCGGGATCAACCAAGGCAAAATCTCGCAGCCCATCTTCTCGCTGCCGTCATTGGGCAGTGATCCCTTCCAGATCAGCCAGACCTCGGGCAAGTTCCTGCAATACTATGGCGGTATCTATTCAACCGCCGTCAAAGGGCCTTTGGCCATCGACCTGCAGTTCCGCACCGAAAAGACCGATTTCGATGTGACGAACGAAGGTGTCGGCGGGGCCGTCGGACTTGGCCTGAAGAATACCAAGTTCTCCAGTCAGGCGCAGACACTCAGCGGGTCACTCAGCTATGCTTTCCCGATCAAGGATACGTCGATCACCATTCTGCCGACGGCGGGCTTTGCCTGGACCAAAACCAAGACCGATGAAATCGTGCTGAACGATGGCGACGCCGACCCCACCAACAATGACAAGATCCAGTTGGGCGACTTTGAAAACCGCACGGGGTTTGTGGGGGCGACAGTGGCAAGGACGATCATCAGTGAAGATGGGAATTCGGCCTTCAACCAGTTCATAACGGCCACCTATTACAACGACTTTGCTGACAAACCGACGGCGACCTTCACCGATATCTCGACAGGTCAGATACGCAACATCGAATTGGACAATCTTGGTGCTTACGGCGAGTTGAGCGTGGGGGTGAACTATGTGCGCATCCTCAATCCGGGGCAGATCGGGGCGGCACGTCAGTTGAACGCGTCGATCCGGGCGGATGCGCGGTCGGGCAAACAGTTGGACAGCTGGGGCATTACAGGGCAGGTCCGCCTGCAGTTTTGATGGCGCGCTGACAGGCGGAGGCTTGACCGGGCGCAAGCTTGGTTCCAAGCTTGCGCCTTGCAGCGCGGGGCAATGGCACCGGGTCTTTGTCCTGTGAAGAGATTGGATTGAAATGTCGTGGTTCAGCAAAGTTGCCTGGAAGGAAGGGCTGTTCCTTCAGCCGCAGCATCTGCAACAGGCGGATCGCTATGTTGAAAAGCTGATCCAGTCGCGCACGGATGTCATCACGCCTTATCCTTGGGGTCTGGCGGAAATGGTGGTGGACCGTGACATGGCGCAACAGGGGCGGTTCGGGTTGCGCACCGCTGTGGGCATCATGCCTGATGGCACGCCGTTTGATGCACCGAACGCAGGGCCCTTGCCCGTGCCGATCGAAGTGCCAGAGGATGCCAAGGGCCTGTCAGTATGGCTGACCCTGCCGGATTCCAGTCAAAACGGGCGGGATGTGGGGATCGGCGCGGATGCGGCGACCACGCGGTTTCTGCTGGGCTCGCAAGTGGTGGCAGATAACGCCTCGGCCAGCCGGGTGGAACACCCGATAGAGGTAGCATTTCCACGGTTGGAGCTGGACATTCGCCAGACGGCAAAACCGGGCTATCAATGCCTGCGCATCGCGCGGATCAACGAGGTGCGCGATGGCGTGATCTCCTTGGATGATACCATGCCACCGCCTGCCCTGATCCTTGCAGTGCATCCGGTGATGCTGGGCTTCCTGAGCCGCGTGGTCGGCTGGATCGAGGCGAAACTGACATCACTGGCACGCTATGCGGCAGACCCTGCGATGGGCGGGATGCAGGCGGCGGATTATATGATGCTGATGGCATTGAACCGTGAAATCAATGGCTTGCGTCATATGGCGACGATGCGGGCGGTGCATCCGGAACGTCTGTATGACCGGCTGGTGTGTCTGGCGGGGGAACTGGCCACGTTCGACCACGGTGAACGCATGGCGCGCGCTTATCCAGCCTATGACCATGCCGATCACAAGGCGACCTTTACGCCAGTGGTGCAGGATATTCAGCGGTTTCTGGCGCGCGATCTGGGCCGTGCGGTGCGGCTGGACCTGCGTCAGGTGCGCCAGAACAGCTATATCGCCGAAGTGGCCGACCGGAACCTGTTCCGCGAGGCGACATTCGTGGTGGAGGTGGAATCGGCAAAACCCCTGGGCCAGGTACAGCAACAGTTCCCACAACTGTGCAAAGTGGGGCCAAACACGCGGATGAGCGAGATTGTGAAAAACAACTTGCCGGGTATCACATTGATGCACTTGCCTAATCCACCAAGGCAAATCAGGGTTGTGTCTTCGAACGTGTATTTCCTGTTGGACAAAAAGACGCCACTTTGGCCAGAATTCTCGACAGCACCCGCGATAGGGATGCATTTTGCCGGTGATTGGCCGGATTTGAAGCTGGAGCTGTGGGCGATCCCGGAGAAAGTCTGAGATGAGCGGCGACGACAAGGACAAAACGGTCTTCGGCGGGGCGCTTCCGGGTTTCGGGGTGCAGCAACCGCCCCGTCCGGCACCGGGGCCAGCGGGGGGCATTGGCCAGCCAGCGGGGGGCGAACGCACGGTCATCGGCGGGGCGCTGCCCGTGCAACCACGTCCTGCGGGCGGACCGGGCGTTGGCCAGCAAGGCGGCTTCCAACCCACGGCACCCGCACCGCAACAACCCTTTGGGGCACCACCACAGGGCGGGAATACCTGGCTGGGCGGGCCATTGCAGCCACAACCGCAGGCACAACCTTATCAACAGCCCGCCTATCAGCCGCCACCAGCCCAGCCTGCCTATCCGGGGGCGTATCAGGCCCCTCCGTCATTCGGGGCACCTAACCAGATCGGGCAGGCGGCAGGGGCACCCGAAGGCTTTTTCCCGCAAATGCCATCGCAACGGCAGGCAGCCCCGGTGCAAATGCAAACGCCGCGCATTTCGCTGGATTCGGCGTTGCGGGCGACGGGTCTGGGCAAGGGCGGGTCGTCCAACCCGTTGGTCGCGTCAGCGGCGAACCTGTTGATCCTGTTCGGGCGGTTGCGCACGGGGCTGGTGGAAATGCAGGCCGTGCCCCTGATGGACCATGTGACGCGTGAGATTGACTTGTTTGAACGCAACGCGGTGGAGCGGGGCTGTGATCCGCACGAGGCGCAGGTGGGCAAATATGTGCTGTGCGGCACGGCGGATGACATCGTGCAGAACTTGCCGGGGTCTGACCGCGGAATTTGGGAACAGTATTCGATGGTTGCGCGGTTCTTTCAGCAGCGCAATTCGGGCGTTGGCTTTTTCATGGAGGCGGAAAAGGCAATGCAGGCGCCGGGCCAGCGTTTTCAACTGCTGGAACTGATGCTGACCTGCCTGTCGCTGGGCTTTGAAGGCCAGTATCGCACCTTGCCCAATGGCGCGACGGAACTGGCGCGGATCAGGGCGGCAATCTATGAGACGTTGCGCCGGGTCAAGCCGCGCCCGGATGAGGATGTGTCGGTGGCGTGGACGGCGGTGCCGATGACGGGGCGCCGCCGCTTTGGTGGTGTGCCGATCTGGGCGGTGGCCGCGCTGGCTTTGGCGGCGATTGTGGGCACTTATGCGGGGCTGACGACGCTGTTGTCACGCGATGGCGGGCAGGTGGCCAGCACATTGAACCTGATGCACCCGAATGTGGCGTCGATCAGCCTGTTGCGGACGGCGGCAACCGTAACGGCCTTTGTAGCCCCCCAAGACAACACACAACTGGACCGTATCACGGCGTCTTTGCAGGGGCGGCTGGATGATGGCAGCGTTGAAATTGGCACCAAGGGCGACTTTATCTTTGTGCGGGTGGGCAATGCGCTGCTGTTTGCGTCAGGCAAGGCCAAGGTCAAGCCGGAGTTTGAGGCTTTGGCGCAAGA
>JANNBG010000551.1:0-3565 GCA_031385205.1 Rhodobacterales bacterium | reverse complement strand
GACGGTTTGCATGGCAACACCCGGAAATTGCTGGATCTGTTGCCGGGATAGACCCGGATTGTGGCGTAACTTGGGCAGAGGTGGCTTAGGGGCAGAACAGATCGTTCGACAAGGCAAAGATCATCAACGCCAGAATCGCCGCCAACCCGCCCCCCATCAGCACGCGCAAGGCGCCGTCGGTTGGCGGTTTGCCTGTCACGGCTTCCCATGCATGAAACACCAGATGCCCGCCATCCAGTACCGGCACCGGGAACAGGTTCATCAACCCCACCGCCGTTGACAGCACCGCGATAAACCAGATGAACGCCGCAAAACCCGCCGCAGCCGCAGCCCCAGATGTTTCCGCAATGCCAATCGGCCCGCGCAGGTTGCAGGTTGAAATGGCCCCCGTTACCACATGCCAGATGCCCGACAGGCTGGTCAGCCCCACATCATAGGTCTGTTGCACGCCCAATTTCAGCACCTCAAACGGCCCCGGTTGGCGTGTTTCGGGCACAAACACCAGCCCGCCTGACAGCCCCATCAACCAGCGCGTCTCAAACCCGCCACCTGACGTTGGAATATCCATCCGGCGCGGTGTCAGCGTATAGGGCAACACCTGCCCTGCCCGCCACACCGTCAGTGCCATGGCTTTGCCGTCGCTCTTGCCCACAATTTCGCGCATTTGGCCAAAGCTGCCAATCGGCACACCATCCATTGTCAGAACGGCGTCGCCTGCCAGTAGTCCCGCCTCGCCCGCCGCCGAATCCGGCTGCACACCATCGGCTAGTGCGGGGAATGGGTGAGGCCCCGTCACATCACTGACCACGCCTGCACGGTCCACCTGATAGGTCACAGACGCCGCAGGGGGCAGATCGCCCGCCTTATCCACAAAGGTCTGCATGTCCGGCATCGCCACGCCATTGATCGCCAGAATGGTGTCACCGGGCAGCAGGGACTGGCCTTCAAATGGCGTCGCCTTCATCATGCCAACGGTCGGCGTATCTGTGGCAATGCCGTTCCACAGAAAGATCCCCGCAAACACCACAATCGACAGCATGAAGTTGAACGCAGGCCCCGCCGCCACCGTCGCCGCCCGTGCCCACAGCGGTGCGCCGTGCATCGTGTGGCGCTTTTCCGCATCGGACAGCCCCGCAATCGCCCCCGCATCCTTGCCCGATGCCGCGTTGCTGTCGCCCAGAAATTTCACATAGCCGCCAAACGGCAAGGCGGCCAGCTGCCACTTTGTACCGCGCTTGTCCACGCGGCTGTAAACCACCGGGCCAAAGCCCAGACTGAACACTTCCGCATGGATGCCCGACCAGCGGCCCACAATGTAATGGCCGTATTCGTGGATCGCCACGATCACGGACAGCGCCACCACAAAGGCCACAATCGTAAAGGCCGCATTGCCAAAGTTCGGGATCAGGGTTCCAAAGTCCAACGGTCAGCCTTTCCGGGCAAGGGCCGCGTCATGCGCCCGTATTCTGGCAAGATGGTCAGCCCCTTGTACGTCCTCAAGGGTCATGACGGCATTTCCAAGGCTGATATCGGACGAAAGCTGGTTCAGCGTATCCTCCACAATGCCCGCCATGTCCATAAACCCAATGCCACCCGCGATAAAGTGATCCAGCGCCACCTCTTTGGCCGCATTGAACACCGCCCCGGCAAGGCCCCTGATGGCCATGACGTCGCGGCACAGGCGCAGGGCCGGATACCGCGCCATATCCGGCGCACGGAACGTCAGTTTTGCCACTTGCGCAAGGTCAAGCCGCGCCACGGGCAAGGGCGCGCGTGCGGGCCAGTTCAGGGCGTATCCGATGGAATGGCGCATATCGGGTGCACCCATATGCGCCATGATCGCGCCGTCTTGGAAACCCACCATGGAATGGATCAGGGATTCGGGGTGGATGATGACTTCGATCTTATCGGGATCGATACCAAAGTATTCTCTTGTTTCAATGACTTCCAAGGCTTTGTTAAACATGGACGCCGAATCGATGGTAATGCGTTTCCCCATCGCCCAGTTCGGATGCGCCAAGGCCTGATCCACCGTTGCATGGGCCAACCGCTCCAGCGGCCAATCGCGCAAGGCCCCCCCCGATGCCGTCAGGATAATCCGCTCCACACCGGCGATATCTTCACCCGCCAGCGCCTGAAAGATCGCCGAATGCTCGCTGTCCACCGGCAGGATGCGTGCCCCATGCGCCGCAGCCGTGGCCATCAGCAGCGGCCCGGCACAGACCAGACTTTCCTTATTGGCCAGCGCCAGAGACCCGCCGTGCCGCAGTGCCCGCAGGCCCGGCACCAACCCTGCCGCCCCCACAATCGCGCTCATCACCCAATCCGTGGGCCGATCTGCCGCCTCGGCAATTGCCGCAGCGCCGGACGCAACGTCAATCCCCGTGCCCGCCAACGCATCGCGCAAAGCGCCCAGACAATCGCCATGCGCTGTCACCGCCACCTCAGCCCGCAACGCAATCGCCATCTGCGCCAGCCGCACCACATTGCGCCCACCCGTCAGCGCCACCGTGTGATAGCTGTCAGGCCCGCCCTGCCGCATCAGCAGATCAAAGGTGTTTTCCCCCACCGACCCCGTGGCTCCAAAGACTGAAACGCGCCGCATCAGAATGCCAGAGGCAATGGCAACGGGAACAGCATGCCCAGCACCATCACCGCCACAATTGCCCCGGTCAGCGCATCAAACCGGTCCAGCACGCCGCCATGGCCGGGGATCAGGTTTGACGAATCCTTCACGCCGCAGCGCCGTTTGATCCAGCTTTCCCAGATATCACCCATCTGCCCCGCAAAAGACACCAGCACCGACAGCGGCACCAGCCCCCACCCCGCCCGCCCCAGCACCACAAACCCCACCCCCACAAGTGCGGCACCAACCCAACCCGCCACCGTCCCGCTCCAGGTCTTTTTCGGGCTGACGCCTGGCCAGAACTTTGGCCCACCCAAGGTGCGCCCCGCAAAATAGCCCAGCACATCGGTCACAACAACCACGCCCACCAGCCAGACAATCGTTTGCGTGCCCTCACCCCGCAGATTGATGAGGCCATAGCCTGCCACCATGATCGCCACTGCATAAAGCGTGGTCAACCGCCTGTCGCGCCGGGGCGTCAGGGCGAGGGCAAGCGCCGGGGCCATCAGGAACGCCGTTGAAATGCGGTCCGGAAAGGCAATCGTGATGGTCAAGGCCACCGCCGCAATTGCCGCCATCACCAGCGGCGTGTTGCGCCGCACCGGGGCTGTGATATTGGCAAGCTCCCACACCATCACAGCGGTAAGCACCACCACGAGCGCGGCAAAAGGCGCGCCCCCCAGCCAGATTTCCGCAACCCCCACCGCAATCAGAACCCCCGCCGACACCACGCGGGTGCGCAGATCAGACCACCGTGCCGCACCCGTCACGCGCGCACCCCGCCAAAGCGCCTGTCACGGTTGCCGAACCGCGCAAGAATGGCGGCCAACTCGTCCGGGCTGAAATCCGGCCAGAGCGTGGGCGTGAATTCATACTCCGCATAAGACGCCTGCCATGGCAGAAAGTTTGATGTGCGTGTTTCGCCAGACGTCCGGATCA
>JANNBG010000540.1:0-6938 GCA_031385205.1 Rhodobacterales bacterium | reverse complement strand
AACGAACGCCACCTCATGCAACTGGCTGCCGTAATTGATACTGGCGGCATCAGCCATGCTGCGGCCCTGCTGGGCATGACCCAGCCTGCAGTATCACGGTCGCTGTCGATGCTGGAGGCGCGGGTCGGTGAGCCGTTGTTTGTCAAGGGCCGCCGCCCGCAGCAAGCCACCCTGCTCGGCAACCTGCTGGCCGCCCACGGCCGCGCCATCATGTCTGCGTCGCGCAAGGCATCAGATACCGCCACCGGTTTTGTGCGCGGCACAAAAGGCATCGTGCGTGTGGGCGGCGTGCCGTTCTTTATGGATGCGATGATTTCGCGCATGGTGGCACAGTTTCAGAATACCGAACCCGATATCACCGTGCAGCAAAGCTATGGCAACCTGCCCGAACTCTCATCCGCACTGGAGGGCGACCAGATCGACCTTGCCATCGTGCCCATGGGTCTGGTCGATGCCGCCCCCGGCTTTGAATTTACCCAAATCCTGCAGGGTCGCAACATCGTGGCCTGCAGCGCGACCCATCCCTTGCTGCGCAAGCACCGCCTGCAAACGTCTGACCTGACCGATTATCCCTGGGTGGCCCCCCTGCCGGGGTCACCTTTGCTGTCAGATCTGCATGCCATCCTGATGACCATTGGCATATCCGAACTGAACATCCGCTATTCCGGTGGGTCATTGATGAGCGTGATGAACTACATGGCCGATACCCACGCGCTGGCCGTGCTGCCGCATTCCGTGGTGTTTGCCACGCGCAAGGAAAACCGTATCACCTTGCTGCCGTTGGATATTCCACAACCCAACCGGTCACTCGGCATCCTGCGCCGTGCAAATGCCCTGCGCGCGCCTGCCGTCATGCGCTTTGCCGACCATGTGACAGCGGCCTTCGAAGACATCAAACATCTCATCAAACGCCACGAAAATGCCGTGGTTTGGGGCAGTTGACCACGCCTGTGCAAGATTGCCTTCCATGGCATGCCGATGCCCATGGCTTGCCCGCAGAATGGCCTGAAACCGCTTGCCCCGCTACCCGCGCCGACCAGCGGTTGACGCCACCCAGCTTTGCGTGGTTTGCTGCCTGTAGTTGTTTTAGGGGGTACATCCATGGCCGGACCCGTCATCCGCAATCTGGAAGGTAACAAGCTCAGGCGTACCATCGAACAATGCACTGGCAATATCTGTGAATGCCTGTCCGACGCAATCGAGGCGCTTTTGAATGCCAATGCCCCGCATGGGACCGGCGAAAAGGGCTTGCGCCAGCATGTTGCCGAACAGGTGGCACCGGGTGCATCCGGCCCCGGCACAGCCAGCTGGAACGTCCATGAACAAAACATCGCGGATCAGCAGCGCAACACGCGTGATCACTTGCGTGAGCATGAGGCGCGCGGCTGTGGCGGCCCGCCTGCGGGCGGCTCTCCGGTGCCTGCGGGCGCCTGGCGCGCCGCCACCGCACCCTTGCCGACAGCTGCTGATTGGGGCGCGAATAACCCTGCCGCCTATCAGGGGATGACGGGCAGTGTCGCGGGCGATGTGGCCGCCGGGGCTGGCGCTGTCGGCGCGGGCTATCTGATCTATCGGGGCTTGCGCCTGATACCATCCATTTTCTTTCCGCCTTCGTTCATTCCCAACCTCGCCATTCCATGACGCCTGACCCGGAAAGCAATCCATGACCGACCCCCAATATGCCCGCCCCGGTGATCTTGTGGCCCCCCTCGCGCTGGATGCCGCCTTGCCGCTTTATCGTCTGCTGCGCGCGCCACCCGATGACGGCAGCCTGCGCCTGCATGCTTTTTTGAAACAAGCCGTGGATTATGCCCGCTTTGCGCCCGACCAAGGTGCCTTATGGGCAGCCGTTCAATCCTATGCGCAAGCCACCCTGCCAGAGGCCGATCATCAGGCCTGGCTTGGCTGGATTTATGCGGCCTTCACGGGCCTGCATCCACCCGATGTTGATCTGTCGGGTTGGCTGATCGCATTGGAATATTTCCATACCGCCCCGAATGCGTTGGATGACGGCGGCATGTCACTGGAAAACATCGAAGCCGTCACTGCCCTGATTGACCGCTATTTTGCCGAACTGGCTGAAGATGCCTTCATCGCCGCCATCGCCGCCTGTCAGGCCCGCCCCCTGACCGATTGGGACAAGCGCATGCATCAGGCATACGGCTTTGTCTATTTTGATCGCGCCAGCGGTGCCGACCCTTTTGCCAAGCTGAAATTCGTCAATCAGGGCGAGGCTTTGCGCCGTGCCATCCGCGCCACCGACCTGTCCAGCCATGCCTTTCCCGCCGCGGCCCTGCATGCCAAGGCGCAGGCGCTGATTGACCGGCGCGAAGTCTGGATGCCACCCGGTCGCCAGTTGTCGCCCCTGTCGGACCTCGCATGACAACCGATGCAGACCGCGCCCATTGGGGCATAGCCGCCTATGTCCTCAGCCTCGATCTTGGCGCCGAACTGGCCAGTCTGGCCTTGCCGGAAGCGTCGTGGCATGTGCTGCGCCCTGCCATCCGCGACGCCATCCTGTGGAACCGCCAAACTGTCGAAGCGGGCCACCCACCACTGTACCTGCGTGATGCCATGGCCCATGTCCTGCAACAGCGCGGCCTGACGCCACCACCGGCTTTCCTCGCATGGGTCGAAACCCGCCTTGTGACAGCTGTGCGCGCAGCAAATGGCGCAATTCCCTTGCTCGCTCCCTTGCGTGACCCTGCGTTGCTGGCCCAGGTCGATTCCGTCCTTGCAGCACCCCCCAGCTATGCCGCCCTGGTCCATGCGGCGATCGACCCCACCGCGAGCGACACCCTGCTGGACGCCGTCTTTGCGGCTGATGGACAAATCGACACCAAGAACCTCAGCCCGTGGGACGTGGCCCTCATTGCGCGCAACGCCGATCACCATGCGCCCGACAATCCCCTTGCCCCCCTGATCCATACGATGACGCTGGGCCTTGCTGCCACGGCGGCTGACCAAGTGGCGGGGTCGCTCGACCCGGCCCGTGCCGATACCCTGCGCCGTCTTTGTACCCAAGGGGCCACCGCATGACCCCTCTGCATCCCGTCACCAAGGCCTCACTCAACCAAGCATATGACCTTGCTAAGGCGGTCGCAGGCAACCATCCCGGCCATTACGGCACTGTGCCCCTTGCCTATCTGGCCCTGCGCATCCGCGAAATCCTGCGGTTCTGCGAAGACTGTGGCCTGTGGGAACCCGCCGATCTGGCGCTGATCGTGCAGGCCATGTTCCGCCCTGCGCCAGAACTGTTGCCGTCCGTGGACCGCGACTATGCCATCCGCACCCTTTTGAACACCGGCACCACGCCGCAAGCCCGTGCCCGCATGGTTGCCTTGGCCCTGGGTGGCAAGCTGCCCCCCGTCACTGTCCCCCATAACATGCCACGGACTTAGGGCCGCGCGGCATTCCGGATTCAGCCAGGCTGCCCCAAACCGATGCATAGCGCGTGAGATACGCTCAAAATTCAGGCAATTTCTGTCTGTGGGGGGCAATCGGCCCGTATCGCAGTTGAACCGGCACCTCAAGGATGCCGAAAATCAGACCATGAGTATGGCGGCTAGGGTTCCGGCGTCCCGCAGGGATGTGTCTGGTCCGAGAGCTGCCACCAGCGGGCATATACCCGCATGGCGCACGGCGGGACAAAAACCCGGGAGACCTCGTAAAGCCAAGGGATTGGCGGCGCGATGGTCCGTTTTTCCCACAAAACCGCGAAAGGGATTCTGGAATGACGATCACCCGCCGACCACTTCTTGCCATGCTGGCCGCACTTGCCCTGACCCAGCCTGCACTGGCCGAAGCGAAGACCGATTTCAAAGTTGCCTGGTCAATCTATGTCGGCTGGATGCCCTGGGGCTATGCCAATGACACTGGCATTGTGAAAAAATGGGCCGACAAATACGGCATCATAATCGAGGTGACGCAGTTCAACGATTATGTGGAATCGATGAACCAATACACCGCCGGGGCCTATGATGCGGTGACGCTGACCAATATGGATGGCCTGTCGATCCCCGCAGCCGGCGGCGTGGATACCACAGCCGTCATTGTGGGTGACTTTTCCGCAGGAAACGACGCCGTGCTGTTAAAGGACGGTGCCGCACTGACGGATATCAAAGGCCGCAGCGTCAATCTGGTGGCGTTTTCGGTGTCGCATTACCTGCTGGCGCGCGCCCTCGACAGCGCGGGCATGTCCGAGGTGGATGTCAGCGTCATCAACACCGCCGATCCTGATATGGTCGGGGCCTTCCAGACTGCCGATGTGACAGCCATGGTCACATGGAACCCGATGGTGGCCGAAATCAAGGCCCTGCCGGGGGCGACATCGGTGTTCGACAGCAGCCAGATCCCGGGTGAGATTATCGACCTGATGGTCGCCAATACCGATGTGCTGACCGATAATCCCAATTTCGGCAAGGCACTGGCCGGCATCTGGTATGAAACGGCCACGCTGATGGTATCGGACACGCCCGAAGGGGCCGCTGCACGCGCGGCAATGGGGGCCGCATCCGGCACCGATCAGGCGGGATTCGAGGCACAGATGGCCGCGACCAGACTGTTTGCCGCTCCGGGGGATGCCGTGGCCTTTGTCACCTCGCCTGATCTGGGTACAACGATGGATAAGGTCCGCACCTTCCTGTTTGACAAGGGCCTGTTGGGGTCCGGTGCGGCGTCGGCGGATGTGATTGGCATTGAACTGCCAGGTGGCGTGGTGCGGGGCGATGCGGCCAATGTAAAGCTGCGCTTTACCGACACCTATATGAAAATGGCCGCCGACGGCACGCTGTAAGGCAACAGGTCCATGCGCCTTATCAATCTACGGCCGACCCAAGGCGGGCAGGTTCTGCTCGCCTGCCTGCCCTTTATCCTGTTGGCTTTGGCCTATGTCATCGGATCAGCCCTGCGGTTGACCGAAAACCCCAATGACAAGTTACTACCCGCTTTCAAGACATTGGCGCAAAGCATTGATACCCTTGCCTTTACGCCGGACAAGCGTACCGGCGACTACATCCTGCTGTCTGACACCATGGCCAGCCTCTGGCGGCTCGGTCTGGGGCTGGGCATTTCAACGGCCATTGCCCTGATACTTGGGTTGCTGACGGGCATCCTGCCCATCATGCGGGCGCTCATGTCGCCCTTCGTGGCCTTTGTGTCGATGGTGCCACCCTTGGCCCTGCTGCCGGTGCTATTCATCGTTCTGGGTCTGGGCGAGGTGTCAAAGGTCGCGCTGGTCGTGATCGGCGTTGCCCCTATTCTGATCCGTGATCTGACATCGACCGCCATGGCCTTGCCGCGCGAACTGATCGTCAAGGCCGAAACCCTGTCCGCCTCCACCTGGTTGATCGGCTTGCGCGTCGTGCTGCCGCAAGTGCTGCCCCGCCTGATTGACTCTCTCCGCTTGCAGCTTGGCCCCGCCTTCCTGTTCCTGATCGCGGCTGAGGCGATTTCGGCTGACGCGGGCCTCGGGTACCGCATTTTCCTTGTGCGCAGGTACCTGTCTATGGAGGTGATCTTTCCCTATGTCGCCTGGATCACCCTGCTGGCCGTGCTGATGGATCTGGCGCTGGTGACACTGCGCAAGCGGCTGTTCCCATGGGCGGGGATGGGCCAATGACCGGCATTACCGTCGAACGCGTGTGGAAGGAATACGGCGACCAGATCGTGCTGGAAAACCTGATGCTGGATATCGCGCCCCGGTCGTGTCTGGCGCTGGTCGGCCCAACAGGCTGCGGCAAGACCACCATTATGCGCAAGATACTTGGGCAGGAACAACCCTCACGCGGGCGCATCCTGCTGGACGGGGTGCCATTGCCGGGTGAACCGGGGCCGGACCGGGGCGTCGTCTATCAACGCTATTCGGTATTCCCGCATCTGACCGTGCTGGGCAACGTCATGCTGGGGCCGGAACTGCGCGCCAGCCGCATTCTGGGCCGCAGCCTTTGGGCCAAACGCCGCGCACTGGCCGATCAGGCCCGCGCCATGCTGGCCGAGGTCGGCTTGGCGGGGTCCGAGGCCAAATATCCCGCGCAACTGTCCGGCGGCATGCAGCAACGGCTCGCCCTCGCCCAAGCCTTGATGATGAAACCCCGCGTCCTGCTGCTGGATGAACCCTTCGGCGCGCTCGACCCCGGCATTCGCACTGACATCCATGCCCTGATGAAACGGCTGTGGCACGAGGTGCCGATGACCGTGATCATGGTCACCCATGACCTGCGCGAGGCGTTTACGCTGGCCACGCGCATCATCGCCTTTGAACGCCTGCGTGACCGGCCTGAAGAACGCGAGCGGTATGGGGCGACCATCACCAAAGACATCGCCATCTGGCCGCCCCGCGTGGCAGGCAAGCTGACGCATTTCGACATCGACACCATGCCCGGTCAGGACGACCTGACGCTTGATGCGGCGGCCGCCGGGACGACCCGGCCAGCACAAGGCAGATGACATGCATATCCCCCGCACCCCTACCCAAATCGCCGCCGACCGCGCAAGGTATCAGGACCACCAGCGCCGTGGTCTGAACTTCGCGCCCAAGGCCCTGCCCGCACCCAGCCCGCGACCTGCACCGATACTCGACCCCAAGCGGGTGATCTTGCAGGAAGTAATAGCAGGCGGCTGGTACTGGACCGTCACACTGAAGCCGGGCGAAGTGCTGCGGATCGAAGGGGCTATGGGCACCTCGGTCTCACTCGCCGCTTGGGATGCGGTGGATGCAACCGAGCGGATGAACCTGCCCGACACGGTCAAGGTGCAATGGACCACCGAATTGCGCAAAGGCCGGGTGATCTTTTCCGACATGGGCCGGGTGCTGCTGTCGATCACCGAAGACAGCTCTGGCGCGCATGATGCGCTGTCCGGCGGGTCCACCGCAACGGACGTTCCTCAAGGCGTGCGCAACTGCCGCGATAACATGGTGCTGGCTGCAGCCAAGTTGG
>JANNBG010000477.1:0-1899 GCA_031385205.1 Rhodobacterales bacterium | reverse complement strand
GTTTTCGAATTACCCGGAGAATGTGGACGATGCTTTGCGCCAACGGGCGGGGGCGCGGTTTTTGGTGGACGGGCCGATTTCCCGCGACGATTACATTGATATTCTGGCGCTGTTGTTGGGGAAGAACCATGCCATTCCGCTGGGGGAGCATGAGTTATATGCCTCACAGGAGATTAAAAAGGCGGTGGCGGTGAGTTTTGCGTCACATGGGCGGCCGAAGGAGGACGGCTTGATCAAGGTTTGGGATCAGGTCTCTGCCGATATTGGCGCGCTGGATACGATTGCGAAATTGGGGACCTATCTGAAGGCAATTCAGGTGGCGGACCCGCGCTTTACCGGGCGGGCGGTGAAAAACATCACCGACGCGGTGAAGGTGCGGGCGATGGATTTTGAATTGCCGGATGAGTGGATGGCGGAGCCGGATTTGTTCTTGTTCAAGGGCTATGACGAAAAGCTGGCAATGATCCGCGGGATGGCGCAGCCGATCACGGTGGAGATGGTGGTGCAAGAGATCAACCGCTACGCGGATTCGGAGTTTAGGTATGCCGATAAGTCGGACGAGGTGGCGATTGAGGGGCTGGTGCGGGATATGGGGCGGATGGAGGAAGCACGGCGGCGGTATGGGGAGGGGCGGGGGTAAACATGGAGCGAGATTCCGCAGCATTGATTGCAGCCTTGCTAGTTGGCGGAGCATTGTACTTTGGTTCGGTATTCCTGTGGGGTTTCTGCTTTCCACCTAAGATCAGGGGGTTTCGTCGGGCGCTGGTGTTTATCTTTGGCCTATGCGCGGTCACGGCTATTTCATCATTTTTGGTTGTAGTGCTGCTTGGTATTATTCACGAATTTGGTAGGCCGAATGGTGATTTTCTGAATGTGATAGGTGTTTCGTTTGCGATGACACTCTACATTATAGCAAACATGTGGTGGGCGATTTTGGCGCCCGCAATGCTTATTGCTGGCATCGGGCTTGAACTTGCCAAACGGAATCGCACAAGCGCAGCAAATCGAGACTTAGCTGCAGGTGATGTGAAACCATGAAACGCCTCATCAAAAATGGTGTGCGGTTTGGCAACTTGGTCGTGGTTTCTTTGACCACCCCCCTCCCCCAACCCCTCCCCACGTGGGGGAGGGGAGGCGTTGGTTCAGTGGGGGTGGGGGCTGCGTTGGCAGTATTGTCGCCTCCCTCCCCCTTGTGGGGAGGGTTGGGGTGGGGGGCGGTTCTACCGCATAAAGCCCAATGACTGAGATTACCTCTGTCACCCGTGCGAATGCCCGCAGGCTGCGGGCGGAGATGACGTCGCAGGAGCGGCGGGTTTGGGGGAAGTTGCGCGAGGTGAACCAGATGCTGGGCACGCATTTTCGCAGGCAGGCACCGATTGGGCGGTTTATTGCGGATTTTGCGGAGTATGGGCGGCGGTTCGTGATTGAGGTGGATGGTGGTCAGCATGGCGGGGCGCGGGATATAGAGCGGGATGCGTGGTTAAAGGAGCAGGGGTTTGTGGTGATGCGGTTTTGGAATAATGAGGTTGATGGGAATATGGCGGGGGTGATGCAGGTGGTTTTAGATGCAGTTGAGGCTGCTGCCGTTGCCCCCCCACCCCAACCCTCCCCCACGGGGGGGGAGGGAGGCGCTCATTCTTCTGAGGTTCGCGTTATTGACAAGCTGGATGCCTCCCCTCCCCCGTGTGGGGAGGGGTTGGGGGAGGGGGGTAGCCACACATGAAACGCCTCATCGCTTCTGGCCTTATGTTTGGCAACCTGATCGAGGTGTCGTCGCCTGCGTTGATTGAGCGGTATAATCGGGCGTTGAAGCATTTGACTGGCAAGCAGACCAAGCTGACCGATTTTCACATCGATATTTCGGGCTATTCGCCGGAGATTGGCGATGAGTTGAAGGAT
>JANNBG010000453.1:0-3139 GCA_031385205.1 Rhodobacterales bacterium | reverse complement strand
AGGGGCCGGGGGAGAGGTTTTGCTATGTTGGCAGTCTTGATACTCGCCGCCTGCGTCACCCAAAACGGCCCGCGCACGGGGCCTTTGCCTGCCGTGCCTGCGCCGGGGATTGTGGCGGCACCGGCCATGGTGACGGTGGATGCGATCGACTACATGGGCGAGGTGATGGCGGGCGCACCGGGGATTGTGATTGGGGCAAGTGGGGCCACACAGGTGCCGGGTGGGGCGGTGAAGGTGTATCGACCTGGGCTTGGTCAATCCGATGGGATCGAGGCGAAGGCGGCGGCGGTGGCGGTGTGCGGGCAGGCGGGTGGTACGTTCAATGCTGGCGTGCTGGGGCGGTATGTGCCGCTGACCAGCATTGACGGCAACTGGCTGTTTGACGGGGCCTGTACATGATGTTGTCAGCGGATAGCAGCCAAGCGGCGCCCTGCCGCTATGGCATATCAATGCCTTGCACCCCCATGTTTGCCAGATCGGCCCAAGTGGCTGGCAAAGGAGCAGGGCAATGAACGGAATGCATTTGGCAGAGCTAAACCTCGGGCGGCTGGTGGCCCCGTTGGACGACCCGCGTGTGGCGGAGTTCATGGCAGCATTGGCGCGGGTGAATGGGCTGGCGGAACGGATGCCGGGCTATGTGTGGCGGATGACGGGCAGCACGGGGTTTTCTGCGACGGATCTGGCACCATCGGATGACCCGCAGATGATCCCGAATATCAGCGTCTGGGAAAATGTGGAAAGTCTGGAACAGTTCGTGTTTAACACGGTGCACCGGGCGTTTTACGAACGGCGGGCAGAGTGGTTTGAAATTCTGGGCAAGCAGCATTTCGTCATGTGGTGGGTGCCTGCGGGGCATCAGCCGACGCTGGACGAGGCGCTGGCAAAACTGGCGCTGCGTGAGGCGAATGGCGACAGTGACGACGCGTTCGGCTGGGCCTATCTGTCAGAGGCGCGGCTGTGGCGGAACCACGGATGCACCCAAGTGGCAGCGGAGTAAGCAACATGACACGCATGATGATTGTTGCGCTGATGATGAGCCTTGCAACGCCCGCGCTGGCCTTGCCGCCGTTGTCGCAGAACAGCTATGTCAATGACCGCCTGATCCAGGCGAGCGTGGCGGACCGCATTCGCAAGGAATGCCCGACGATTGCGGCGCGTTTTGCCTACGCCTATGGTCAGGCGCGGGCGTTAAAGCAGTATGCGCTGGATCAGGGTTACACAGAGGCCGAGATTGATGCATTTTTGCGTAGCAAACCGGATAAAAAACGGGTCAAAGCAGCGGCAGAGGCGTATCTTGCGGCAAACGGCGTGGTGCAGGGGGATGCGCAGTCATTCTGCACGCTGGGGATGCAGGAAATTGCGAACCAGACGATTGCGGGATCGCTGATCTATGAGAACTGAGGGTCGCTGATGTGCTATGGGAATGCCGATCTGAAACACCTGGCGCGCGAGACGGAGGCCCGTCTGGCGCATTTGCCGAAGGGTGAGGGTATGCCGGTTGTTGGGCTGTTGGCGCGGCTGCGGGTGCTGCTGCGTTGGCGTCCGCTGTATGCGAAGAGGGCATGATGGCAGAGGCGGAAAACAACCTGATCCTGCGATTGCTGCGAGAGATTCGTACGCAGCAAACGGAAGATGGGCGTCGCTTGCATCGTGTCGAACGGCGCGTTGACGAGTTGCATGAGAGTGCTGGTGCAGCCCTTGGTATGGCGGCACATGCAAATATCGTGACCGAAAGTGCTGGCGAAAAGTTTGATGAGATTCATGACCAGTTGGAGGCCTTGCGCCGCCGGGTTGCAGAATTGGAGACACGGCAGTGACAAACCTGAAAAAGATCAGCATCGACGGCATCGAGGTCGAAGTAGATGGGGCGATGACCATCATTCAGGCGGCGGAAGTGGCGGGGATTGATATTCCGCGGTTCTGTTACCACGAACGGCTGACGATTGCGGGCAATTGCCGGATGTGTCTGGTGGAGGTGGTGGGCGGGCCGCCGAAACCGTCGGCGTCGTGTGCGATGCAGGTCAAAGACCTGCGCCCGGGGCCGAATGGGGAAGCTCCTGTTGTGAAGACGAATTCGCCGATGGTCAAACGGGCGCGCGAAGGCGTGATGGAGTTCTTGCTCATCAACCATCCCTTGGATTGCCCGATTTGTGACCAAGGGGGCGAATGCGACCTGCAGGATCAGGCGATGGCATTCGGGGTGGATTTTTCGCGGTACCGCGAACCCAAACGGGCGTCGGAAGATTTGAACCTTGGGCCGCTGGTGGCAACAAAGATGACGCGGTGCATTTCGTGCACGCGCTGTGTGCGGTTTACGTCTGAAGTGGCGGGCATCACGCAGATGGGCCAGACGGGGCGTGGGGAAGATAGCGAGATCACGAGCTATCTGAACGAGACGCTGAACAGCAACCTGCAGGGCAACATCATTGATCTGTGCCCGGTGGGGGCGCTGACATCGAAACCTTACGCGTTTACTGCACGCCCTTGGGAATTGACCAAGACGGAAACGATTGACGTGATGGATGCGCTGGGATCGAACATCCGGGTGGACACGAAGGGGCGCGAAGTGATGCGCATCCTGCCGCGCAACCATGACGGGGTGAATGAGGAATGGATTTCGGACAAGACACGCTTTGTGTGGGATGGCCTGCGCCGCCAACGTCTGGATACGCCGTATATCCGTGAGAATGGCAAGCTGCGCAAAGCGGGCTGGGACGAGGCGTTGAAGGCTGTGGCTGCGGCGATGCAGGGCAAGCGGGTTGCGGGGATCATTGGGGATCTGGTGCCGGTTGAGGCGGTGTATTCGCTGAAAGTGCTGGTCGAGGGTCTGGGCGGGCATGTCGAATGCCGGGTGGATGGGGCGAAATTGCCGATTGGCAACCGGTCGGGCTATGTGGGCACGGCGCGGATCGAAGACATTGATGCGGCCAGGATGATCCAGCTGGTGGGCACCAACCCGCGCGATGAGGCGGCGGTACTGAACGCGCGCATTCGCAAGGCGTGGTCTGCGGGGGCTGTTGTGGGTCTTGTGGGGCCTGCGGTGGATTTGACCTATGAGTACGCGCATATCGGGACCAGCCGCGATGCTTTGGTCGGCCTGGCCTTCGTCTCATCCGAAATCATCTGGCTGGCCAGCCCG
>JANNBG010000393.1:0-2751 GCA_031385205.1 Rhodobacterales bacterium | reverse complement strand
TGTCGCCAAAGGACTGCGGCGCGGTGCAAGGGCCCCAGCAGACTGTCAGCCATGAGGCCGTCGCGCAGATGCGAAGTCGGCAGGGCGAGGATGCTGCGATCTGCTATGTCGCTGAAATTCCGCTCCACCCAATAGCCCATATCAAAGGTCGAGGCATCGCGGTTGGCGCGGCCACGGTCACATTTCACAACATAGCTTTCCATGGCACCCAAGGCATAATGGTTCAGCTGGACCATGCCATAGTGATCCTGCCCAAGATCAGAAAAGATGCGTTGCGTCTGAAACGCGGGTGGCAAAACGTGCCCCGCACCATCGCGCCAAATGGGATTGCGCGCCTTATCCATGCTGCGCGGGCGGTGCACGCCCAGCTTGGCATAGGTGCCATCGTTGCGGAACAGCGTCTTGACCATCATCGCGCGCCACGGCCAATGCAGGATGGCGGGGGCGGCATGGGTGAAGGTTTCGGTCACGGGCGTGTCTTTGTAGCTGACCACCCCCGCATTGCCAAACATCCGCCATGTCAGCGGGATGGCATACGCATCGGGCAAGGCTGACAGCAGGGCAAGGATGGTGCGGTCACCGACATGGATATTGACGAATTCGTCGATGTCAAAGAACAGCACCCAATCGGCCGATTTGACCAAGGGGTGGTTGCCCGCGGCCTTGAGCGCGGCCCATTGCGGGCCTTCATCATGCGGGCCATCGTTGCGCACATGCGTCAGCCAGCCCATGGCGGCAAGACGGTCGAGCATGGTGTCCGTGCCATCGGTGCAGTCATTGGAAAACACGAGGAAATCGGTAAAGCCACAGGCGCGGTGATGGGCCAACCATTCGATCAGGAATGCCCCCTCATTGCGGACGGTCAGGATGCCAAGGATGCGGGTCATTCTGGCGCGCCTTTGATGGTGAAGAAGAAATCCTTTGGCAGATCGCGCGTCAACAGATCATCAGGGATCACTTCGGGCCCGGCACCAAACACGGCTGACCCGAAATGCGCCTGCAACCGACACAATTTCTGCATCCTTTCGCTGGTCAGTTCGGCATAGAACGCGGCGGGCGCGTCTGCGGCGCGCAGTTCGGTGATTTTTGCCCGGTGCGCGGCCACCGCTGCGTGATGGGCTGCGGCGATATCCGCATCAGCCATCAGCCGCGCGAATTCCGCCTGTGCTGCCGGGATCATGCGCTGAATGCTGGTGTCATGATCGGCGTTAAAGTTCATGCGGAACCAGTAGTTCAGGCCCTGATCGCGGTCCACATGGTTGACGCGGCCCCGGTCACGCTTGACCAGAAAGCTTTCCGCCGACCGCACGGCGTAATGGTTCAGTTGCACCCAATCATAGCCATAGGTTTCCAGCGTGCTGCGCCAGCCATTGCGGAACACCTCGTGCGGCAAGGGTTTGCCGGACCCGTTCAGCCATTTGACCTGATCCCACAGGTCGGGCTTCAATCCCTTTGGCCGATGCACGCCGAGTTTCTTGTAGATGTCGATGTTGCGGAACAGCGTCTTGAAGCCCCAGGCCTGATGCGGTTTGCGCACGATTTCGGGGGCACATTGGGTGAACTGGTCGGTGATGAACCGGTCAGCATAGCCATGCACGCAGGCATTGCCGAACAGACGCCATGTGAGGCTTATCATGTTCGCCTCACCCATCGCGGCATAGAGTGCGGCCAAACTGCCATCGCCGATCTTGACGTTGATGAATTCGTCCACATCCATGCAGATGCCCCAGCCGCAATTCTGCATGACGGCTTCATCTTCTGCCGCTTGCAGGGCCGCATGCTGCGGTTTCATATCCATCGCGCGATAGGGGTTGTCGCGGTGCTGCACGACGCCCTTGGCATCCAGCATTTGCAGCATGGTATCGGTGCCATCCGTGCAGTCGTTGGTGTAGATCAGGAAATCATCCACCCCGATGGCGCGGTGATAGGCCAGCCATTCCAGAATGAACGGCCCCTCGTTCTTCATTGTGGTCACAATCGCCGTGCGCCCGGCCAGCGTGGCGGGCTTTGGTGCGGCGCGGGTCTGGCTGATGGGTGCCCGTACCGGGTCATGGCCCAGCAGTTGGGCCAAGGCAATCAGGGATGCATCCTCGATCAGCGAGGTTTTGGGGGCCAGTTCGCTGGCCGCATCCGCCTGCACGCGGATCGCCATGGCCCGCCAGAATGGCACCACATCCATTGCCCCCGGCTTTGCATGGCTGATGCGCGCCGCGCGCCATGTGTTTTCCAGCCCCGCCTTCACCGGGGCCACACCCCAGCGCGCAATCCCACGCCGTGCGTCGAACTGCCGACAAATATGGTCACCGATCCGCGCCTCGGCCCCTTTGCGCACCCGCCAAGGATAGATGCGCTGGCCCGCCAGCAAGATCACCCCGTCCTGTGCGCCTACACAGGCATCAAAGGCAGGGCGGGCATCCTGTGGCAGCACATCCGTCACATCCAGCGCCAGCACCGCGCGGGCCTGCGCCAGAAACCGCCATTTCAACGCCTCATAGATCACGCCCTCACCCATGGGCGCGCGCCATGCATCGGGGGCAGGCGGTACCATCCGGTCCTTGCCCGGTGCATCGGGTGCCAGATAAATGTGGTTTTCCGGCCCCATATCGGCCTTGCCCAAAGGCACCGGCACATCCAGCACCACCACCCGCACATCCACACCGTCCAGCGCCAAGGCAAGATCCGCCACAAACCCCGCTTCCGGCATCCGGTTCACCACCAGCACCGCTTGCATGCCGTGTTGCAGCGCATGAT
>JANNBG010000372.1:0-2374 GCA_031385205.1 Rhodobacterales bacterium | reverse complement strand
CGGCAAAGTTATTCACATCGCTGTCGGAAAATGAGGTGCCGACCAGCACGATTTGCGCGGCCTGATCGCTGGCACCAAAGATATCGACCGTGCCACCGGCGGCAGCAGCGTCTTCCACCTTGTGGGTTTCCCATGTCATGGTTTCCACAGTGGGCAGCGCATCCTTGCAGAACCCCTGCAAGGCGCGGCGCATGGTGGAAAAGGCCGTCACCTCACCCACTTGTGTCGACACATAGGTGGCCGGTGTCAGATCGGCATAGGCGGGATCGGCCTTGATGGCCTTGCCTATCGCCGCGGCTGCCAGCCGTGCCCCCACGGATGTCCAGTGAAAGTCAGCACGAAAGAACGGGTGTTCATCCGACTTGGCCGCTTGCAGGGCCCGCATCAGATCAGGCGCCAAAATCCCTGCCGCATTCAGCCGGGAGGTGATGTCATCGTAAACCGCCTCGGCAATCGCGGGGTCAAAGCCATAGCCCGCCGCCTCATCCGGCACAAAATCAGGCATGCCCTGGCTTTTGGCTGGAATCGTCGCATAGACCAGCGTCGTGCCATTGTCGTGCAGAACCCGGGCCAGCCGGGCCAGTTGATGTATCACGCGGTCGTCCATTGGGTGCTGCAGGCGCAGGTCGGCGAAGGTGCGAAAGAACACGGCATCCTTGCCTTCGACCGATGGCATGACGGATGAAAACTGGTTCTGCGAACAGCCGAAGTCATGGGTTTCGGCGTGGACCCCATGGGCCATACCGATGGCAAGGCAGGTTGCAAGGCGCAAATGGCGGGTCATGGGGTATCTCCGGGCTCAAGGGTGGCCTGTTGTTGGGGCACCAACCTGGCAGGGCGCGCGGGCGGGGCCATCAGGCGGCGGTCTGCATCGGGCGCAAAGCCAACCGTTTGCACCATGACCAGCCCTTCGGGCCGTCGGGGTGGCGGTTCCGGGATCGTGCGGAGCAGATTTTCCGCCATGCTGCGAGTGCCCAGATCGGTAGAGGCTGCCGCGATTTTCAGGGCGGCCCGTGCCAATGTGCGATCTTCACGCACATCTGCTGTGCCGCGCAAATACATGATGGCCAGCCGCATGGCCGATTTCGCATCGCCACCCTTGGCCGACAGGTTCAGATAGGCCAGCCCTTTGGCCACATCACGCCCGAACGGTGCGCCGTTCAGATACATGTCCGCCAGCGCGAGGGCGGCCACCGCATTGCCCGCCTTGGCCTGTGAAATCAGCGCATCGCGCGCGTTCTTCACCTGCGCGGGCGACAGCGTCACCTTGCCCGATGTCAGCATGGCCACCAGCCGTGGCACGGCAAACCCGCGCCCGGTGCGCGCAGAAAGGGCATAATACTGCACGGCTTCATCCTGATGATCGGCGACCTGCGCGTCTTCCAGCACCTGTGCCACCTTGAACGCGGCCAACCCATCACCCGCGTCCGCCAAGGTGCGTAACTGACCATAGGTCAGCGCGTCACCCGCCACCATGCGCATGCGCAATGCGCGGATGGCGGGATCAGTGATCTCGTGCGCCGATTGAATGCCCATTTGCGTGATGTCCACCTCGGCCAAAACCGGGGTGGCAATCAGCGCGCAGAACAACAGGGCAATACGTTCAGGTGCCATTGCTGGCCACCGTGACGGCGGGAGCGTCCCATATTTTGGGATCAGACAGATAGCGTATGGGGAATTCCCAGATGACGACCCTTGGCGGGGTGGCCTTCAGGTCATCCGACCGCATGTAGGCCAGCATGGGCTGCGCGGGCCCCTGCCCCTGTTCGGCATAGTTCAAAACATCGCGGCCAAGGGATATCTTCAACGCCTCGGCAAAGGACCAATCGGCATTGGCGCTGTAGGATGTGCCAACCAGCACCACATCCGCCGCAGCCCCGCCGAACAGATCACCTACCGCCGCACCAGCATCCGCATGCATGGGGGTGACGCCTTCCACCGCCAGACCAATGGCCGGGGCGATGGCATCCGTTGTGACATAGGACACAAGGTCACCCGTAAAGGACTTCGGCGCATCGGCCACCGCCGTATATGTTGTATCCCCCGCCGCAATCAGGCCCGATGCCGCCACCGCCTGCGCCACAGCATCCGCACCCGCCCGCGTCCAGTGCGTATCGGTACGGAAAAAGACAAGGTCATTCCCCATCGCTAACAACGCGGGCCGCGTATCGACCACATCCACGCCCGCGCCACGCAGTTGCGCCACAAAGCCTGCGTAATCCTGTGCCATAGCCTCCGACAGGTCCATATGGCCTGCATTTGCGCGATACACATCAATCTTGGCAGGCACCGGCACCATCACCAGATGCACACCCTGTGCGGCCAAGCTGTCACGGATATCCGCAATACGCCCCACGGCAGCCGTCAGGTCAGC
>JANNBG010000327.1:0-4563 GCA_031385205.1 Rhodobacterales bacterium | reverse complement strand
AACACGGGCACGAGTTTTGCATCGGTGGATACAGGTGACCGCATCATTTACGTCAAAGCGACGGGCAACCTGTACTATGATGTGAACGGGTCCGTCGCGGGGGGGCGCACGTTGTTTGCGGAATTGCGCGACGGGTCCGAGGTAACGTTTGGCGATTTGCAATGGCTGCAGTAGCCGCAGCGGTTTGAAGTTACATTTTGAAAGGTGGAATGAGATGATCCCGATAATTGGCGGCCCGCTGACGGGCATAGGTATTCTGCGCGGCACGGCGATAGACTTCAGTGCGTCACCGACGGGTTTTCTGTATGACAATTACAGCGATACAATCACTGTGACGGCAGGCAGTATGATTGGGACGCGCGTGTTTGGGGACATCTTTGATCCCCGCGTTTACAACACTGAAGGTGACGTGATTTACGGCGCTTTGGGCAATGACACGCTGTACGGTGATACAGGGCCTGACCCCTTGTATAACGATCTTAACTGGTTTGCGCGTACGGCAGGGTCGACAGACAGCCTGTATGGCGGTGGTGGTGCTGACCTGCTGTATGGCGGTGGCGCATATGACGGGCTGTATGGCGGTTTGGGTGTGGACCGCATCTTTGGCCAGGCAGGTGACGACAGCGGCTATGGCGACGCGGGCAGTGACACGCTGTTTGGCGGGGCGGGGCGCGATGCGATGAGCGGGGGCGACGGGTACGACCTGCTGTATGGCGGCGATGGCAATGACCGCATGCAGGGCGAGGCTGTGGGTGGGGGGTCTGTGTTTGCCAATGACCGCAGCGATACGCTGTTCGGCGAGGCGGGCGATGACCAGCTTTATGGCGGCAAGGGCAGCGACAGCGTTTATGGCGGCGCGGGCCGCGACGCGTTGTATGGCGGGGCGTATAATGCGGGCACAGATGTGCTGACGGACCGGCTGTATGGGGGTGACGGCAACGACACGCTGGACGGGGCCGAAGGCAATGATCTGCTGTATGCGGGGTCGGGGACGGATACGCTGTATGGCAGTTTCGGGCAGGACGCGCTGTTTGGCGGATTGGGTGCTGATCTTTTGAACGGGGGCGACGGCGGCGATCGGTTTGTGTTCAACACGGCTTTGGGCGGCGGCAATGTGGATACAATCACGCAGATGCAGGCGGCGGATGTGATCGTGCTGGACAATGCGATCTTTACGGCATTGGGGGCGGCGTTTGATCCGGGTGAATTCCGGGCGATCAATGCGGGCACCAGTTTTGCATCGGTGGATGCGGGCGATAATATCATCTACATCAAGGCGACGGGGAACCTGTACTATGACACGAACGGATCAGACGGGGGCGGGCGCACATTGTTTGCCATTCTGGATCAGAACGAAACGCTGACGCTCGCGGATTTCGATCTCATCTGACGGCGATCCTTTATGCCCAATCCATGACGCGTTGCCTGCGCGTTGCGCCGCGCTATCCGCCACGGCAAAGCACGCGCAAAACTGGCACCAGTTTTGCGAGCCTCGATGGCAATGACCGTATCAGCCATATGAAAACGCAGGGGGGCATCCGTTTCGGCAGCCAGATGTCGGATGTGGGTGGCCGAACTTTGTTTGCCGAAGTCATGCAGAATGATGTTGCGGGCTTTGGCGACGGGTGTCTGTTGGGATGAAAACGTTATAAGTTTCAGTGGCATTGGTTAAATAGGTGCCTGCCTTGATCCAAGCCAACCGCGTGATTGTCTTGCAACGGGGTATGACAAAGCGCGGGTTTGAAAACACATTTTGTTGCGGCATTGCGGTTTCATTTGTAACCTTTCAAGGTAGGTGGGTGGCGTGACCGTCATGCCCGCTTTGCACAAAAAAGGAGATTGCAATGCGTGACTTTGTTATCAAATCTATGGATGTGCTGGTTTGGATTGCCGCGTTTTTAGTTGCGGCGGGTGGGATTGTCGCGGGCCTGATGGCGGTGGGTCAGGGGCAGATGCAGGGCTTGATCCTTGTCGTCATGGGGCCGCTTTATGCCATCATGATCGCAGGTTGGGTGTTCCTTGCGATCGGAACCTATCACAACACAAAGCGCACGGCCGAAGCCATCGAAAAGCTTGCCAACCGGGGCTGAAGCGACGGGGCCAAGCAGGCCCTACGCCTTCTTGCCGATCCGTGGTTCCGTTCCCGCCAACATCCGCGTGATGTTGGCGTGATGGCGGATGATGACCAGAGCGGCCAGTACGATGACCAGCAGCGTCATGTCTGCATGCCCAAATGCCCAAGCCCACAAGGCCGCCAATGCGGCGGCAACAAGGGCCGAAAGGGATGAGATGCGCGTGACGGCGGCGGTCACCGCCCATGTGGCGCAGGCGGCCAGGCCGACGGGCCATGCGAGGGCGAGCAGGGTGCCGAGGAAGGTGGCAACGCCCTTGCCACCATTGAAGCCGAGCCAGATCGGGAAGAGGTGGCCGAGGAAGGCCGCAAGGGCGGCGAGTTGGGCGGCGTCTTCGCCGACCATGTAGCGGGCGATCACCACGGCGACGCCACCCTTGGCGGCATCAAGGATGAGTGTGGCGAGGGCTGCGGATTTGTTGCCGGTGCGCAAAACGTTGGTGGCCCCGATGTTGCCGGACCCGATGTCACGCAGATTGCCAAGGCCCATGGCGCGGGTGATGACGACGCCAAAGGGGATGGAGCCGAGCAGGTAAGCGGCAATGGCTGTGATGATAAGGGCGGTGATGGATGCGGTGATGAGGGGGATCATGCGCTGTACACTTCTGTGCCGCCGACAAAGGTGCGCAAGACGCGGCCTTCCATGCGGGCCCCATCAAAGGGGGTGTTCTTGGATTTGGAGTGCAGTTTGAAACGGTCCATCACAAAGGGGGCGTCCGGGTCGAACAGCACAAGATCAGCCGGGGCACCGATGGCGAGCCGCCCTTGTGGCAGGCCGAGACGGCGGGCGGGGTTGAGCGAGATGGCGCGCCAGAGGGTGGGCAGGTCCATCTGACCCGCGTGGAACAGGCGCAAGACGGCCGGAAGGAAGGTTTCAAGGCCCACGGCCCCGGCGGCGGCCTCTTCGAAGGGCAGGCGTTTGGATTCCTCGTCCTGCGGCGTGTGAAAGCTGCCGATAACGTCGATCAGGCCTGAAGCGACGGCATCAACTATGGCGAGGCGGTCGTCTTCTGACCGCAAAGGCGGGTTGAGTTTGAAGAAGGTGCGATAATCGCCGACATCCAGTTCGTTCAGCGTCAGGTGGTGAATGGAGACACCTGCGGTGACATCCAGCCCGTTCTTTTTGGCACGCTCCAACGCGGGCAGGCTGCGGGCGGTGGTGATTTGGCCCGCGTGGTATGTGGCGCCAGTCATTTCCACGAGGCCGAGGTCACGGTCGAGGCCAATGCGTTCGGCCATAGGATGCACGGCGGGGATGCCACGCAGGCTGGCGAATTTACCGGAGGTGGCAGAGGCCCCGTGTGACAGGCCGGGGTCTTGGGGGTGGCCGATGACGAGGGCGTTGAGACTGCGGGCATAGGTGAGGGCGCGGGACAGGGTTTTGGTATCGGTGGTGACGTGATCGGCATCAGTAAAGGCGATGGCCCCGACGTCGAGCAGGAAGCCGATTTCGGTCATTTCGCGCCCCGTGCGGCCTTTGGTCAGGGCGGCCATGTGGCGGATGCGCACGATGGATTCTGCAGCGCGCCTTGTGACAAACTCCAGCACTTCAGGCGTGTCGATGGCGGGCAGGGTATCGGGGCGGGCGATGATGGTGGTGATGCCGCCCGCGGCAGCAGCGAGGCCTGCGGATTTGAAGGATTCGCGGTGACGTTCGCCGGGTTCACCGATTTTCACGCCCCAGTCGATGATGCCGGGGGCGAGGCAGTGCTGCTGGCAGTCGATGGTCTGCGCACCTTTGGGGGCGGGGGTGTTAAGGGCGGTGATGTGGCCGTTGTGCAGGGTGATGGACCCGGTGGCATCAGTGCCTGCTTCGGGGTCGATCAGGCGGGCGTTGGTCAGGTGGATCATGGTCATTCCTTAGCCCGCCAGCCAGATCATCAGGCCCGTGATGGCGAATAGCACGATCAGGGCGACGGTGGCCACCATGCCGCCGATGCGGGCGTCGGACATGGGGGGTTTGCCTTGGGCTGTCAGGCCCTTGGCGGAGTCGGTGGGGAGGGGTTCGAAGATGATGGGTGGGGTGTCTTCGGCATAGGTGCCGATGAGGGTGAGGTTTGGGGCGGGCGTCGGGGTGCCGGTGGCAGCACCAGAGGTGAGGATGAGGACGGGGCCGCGGATGGCATCAAGGGTGGGTTTGTCGGCGGCGATCTGGGGTTCGGCCACGCCATTGCCGTCGATCAGGTATTGGGCGAGGCCGATGGCCTGCACGTCGGCGACATCGAACAGGTCCATGTAGTGGGGGTTGATGGTGGCGGTGCCGAGGAGGGCGGCGATGGCGGCGGGGTCGCTCCGCAGGCGGTGGAGGTCGTCGGGCGGGACGGCGAGGGTAAAGACGCGGACGGTGTGGCGTTCGGTGGAGGGGATGTGGATCATGGTTTTCCCTTGCGCGATTTGACACGAGTCAAATCGGGCCGCGCCTGCCTGCCCCT
>JANNBG010000324.1:0-9322 GCA_031385205.1 Rhodobacterales bacterium | reverse complement strand
GGGCGGCACTGCGTTGGGCCGATCCGGCCATGGGCGGCAGCGCCAAGGGGGCGGGTGCAGCGGCCAGTTCCAGTGGCCTGCGGGCGGATGGTGACAGGATCGGGCGGATGACGAACAGGCCCAGCACTAAGGCGACAAGGGCCAGCACGCCAACCTGTACCAATTGCAGGATGTCACCCACCGACAGCCACGCAGGCGACGCAGCATCGCCTGCCGTGCCAAGATCGGCCACGGGTTGGAAGGTCAGGGATTTGAGCGTCAGCACATCGCCCCGCACCTCATCCAGCCCGACGGCTGATGCCACGAGTTCGCGCAGGGTGGCCAGTTCTTCGGCGGTGCGCGGTTGCACGGTGACGGTGCCATCGGCGGCGGTGATCTGTTCATCATCAACCAATACGGCCACGCTCAGCTTGCGCACGGATCCCGGTTCGCGCAGGACGGCGCGTTTGGTTTCCGACACCTCATAATTCAGGCGTTCACTGGTTTCTGATGACTGCGATTGTTCGCTGGGACTGCCGCCTGCGGCACCATCGGGCAGGTTGGAGGCGACCGTAACAGCACCATCCGCCTGCTTGTTAGAGCCGCTTTTTTCGGCGGTTTCGGATGAAATGGCGACACGGCTGGCGGGGTCAAAGGTGGTTTCATTGATCTCTTCGCGTTCGGTGACCAGATCGACCGAAACCTCAACCATCGCGCGACCGGGGCCAACACGCGCCTCTAGCAGCCGTTCCACATTGTGGCGCAGGGCGGCGGCGCGGGCATCGGCGTCCTTGCCCATGGCCTGATCGTCGGTGCCAGAGGTCACCAGACCCGCCACCGAATCGATCAGGGCCACATCACCTGCCAGCATGCCAGGCACGGCCGCGGCAACCAGATGGCGCAGGGCCTGCGCCTGTTCGGCGGTGACAGTGCCGCCCTTGGTGGTGACGGTGACGCTGGCGGTAGGTTTCTGATCGCGCTGAAACGGGGCACTGGGGGCTTGGGCAATGTGCACGCGGGCGGCCTTGATCTGGGGCGAGGCGAGGATGGTGCGGGCAAGCTCGCCTTCCTTGGCGCGCCAGTAGGCGGCATCGAACATCTGCGATGTGGTGCCAAACCCTGATAGCGAATCCAGCAGTTCATAGCCCTGCCCCCCCGTGGCAGGCAGGCCTTGGGCGGCAAGGGTCATGCGCAGCGAATCGCGCATGCCATCATCGACATAGATGGAGGCCCCGCGGATTTCATAACTGATGCCTTGCTGGTCCAGTGCGGCGACAACATCGCCTGCGGCGGCCCCATCAAGACCGGCGTATAACAATGACATTCCGGGTGTATTGCTGAGGCGGGCAACGCCCATGACGGCCAGAAACATGCCCAAAGTGGCGGCGATAACGATGATCTGACGTTTTACAGTCAGCGAGGACCACAGGGCCAACAGATTTTGCAATACGCATTCCTCGTCATTCGGGCTTCTGCCTGACAGCAGCTTTGACGGATCGGGCTTAACAATCGGTTAGTGTCCTTGGGTTTATGAAAGGGGGGCAACAAGAAGGGCACCGCAATGTCAGACGCCGTGGCTATCGAAGACGACGCGCCGCAGAAAAAGTCGAAAAAGCCGCTGCTGATCGGGCTGCTGCTGGGTGGTGGTGGGTTCTATGCGACCTATTCGGGTATGGTGCTGGGTGCTGCGGCGTCGCATGCGGAAGGTGAAGGTGTCGGCGCGTTGCCGGACATCGCCTTTGTACCGGTAGAGCCGCTCGTGATTTCCTTAGGCGGTGCGGCGCAGGGGCGGCACTTGCGCTTTACATCACAGATCGAGGTTGAGGCGCATTATGCGGCGGATGTGACGCTGTTGTTACCGCGCATTCTGGATGTGCTGAACGGCTATCTGCGGGCGCTGGATGTGACCGAGCTGGAGGATCCGGCGGCCTTGGTACGGATGCGGGCGCAGCTGCTGCGGCGCATTCAGGTGGTGACGGGGCAGGGGCGGGTGCGCGATCTGCTGATTACCGAATTTGTGCTGGATTAGGGGGCTGCAATGGACTTGATTGCCAATATTCTGCTGGTGGCCGGGGCCTTTGGCGCGGCGATCTATTGCTATGTGCTGTCGGTGCGGTTGAAGGCCTTTACGACGCTGGAAACGGGCATGGGCGGGGCGATTGCGGTGTTGTCAGCACAGGTGGACGACATGACGCGGGCGTTGGAGGCGGCGCGGCATGCGGCGGTGGGATCGGCCACGGGGCTGGAGGCGCTGACGGCACGGGCCGAAAGTGCGGCGGTCAAGCTGGAGCTGTTCTTGGCGGCGATGCATGACATCCCGGATGCGCCTGCAGAGGAGGAGCGGCGCATGCGCGTGCTGCGGCGCAGACCGACGCGGGAAGATATGGAGGCGGCAGAATGATTCGGCGCAGGGCAGGCGGGCGCGGGCCACTGGTCATTCTGGCGTTGATCCTTGCGGCATCGGCGGCCTTGCGATTGGGGTCTGGCGTCGGGGCGGCACTGGCCAATGCGCCGGATGTGACGACAGAATCAGTGGCACCCATGGACTGCCCTGCCCCGCCTTTGGCGCTGGCGGCGGCGTTGTCGGCGCGCGAAGGGGCGGTCGCAACAAAGGAAGCAGCCCTGAATGACCGGATGGCCGCGCTGGCTTTGGCAGAAACAGCGATTCAGCAGCGTTTGGCGGCCTTGCAGACCGCCGAATCTGATCTTGCGGCGACATTGGCGATTGCCGATCAGGCGGCGGAGAAAGACATCACCAAGCTGACAGCGGTGTATGAGACGATGAAACCCAAGGACGCAGCCGCCTTGTTCACCGCGATGGACGCCGAATTTGCAGCCGGTTTCCTATCACGCATGCAGCCTGCGGCGGCGGGGGCGATCATGGCGGGGATGGCACCCGATGCGGCCTATGGCATTTCGGTGTTGATGGCGGGGCGCAATGCCGGGGCCCCAACGAAGTGAGGGTTTCTTAACCGGCGTCTGCGAGTGTCAGGGCAGAACGGAACACACGCGGGGTTGGCATGTTTGGGTTTATCGGCATCGCGGTGATCTTTATCACGGTTTTCGGCGGCTACGTCTTGGCTGGCGGCAAGATGGGCATCATCCTCAAGGCCCTGCCGTTCGAGATGATCATGATCGGGGGGGCCGCAATTGGCGCATTCATCCTGTCCAACGATTCGGCGACGGTGAAGCATTCGATCAAAGATCTGGGCAAGGTCTTCAAAGGGCCCAAATGGAAGCCGGGCGATTACCGCGACCTCTTGTGCCTGCTGTTCGAGCTGATCCGCATTGCGCGCACGAACCCGGTGGGGCTGGAAGAACATGTGGAAAACCCGCATGAATCTGCGGTGTTCTCGCGCTATCCGAAAATCCAGAAAGATCATGATGCCGTGGATCTGATCTGCGACACGCTGCGTGCAGCGTCGATGAACTATGACGATCCGCATCAGGTAGAGGAAGTGTTGGATAAACGCATGGAATCAACAGCAAGCCACAGCCAGCATTCCAGCCACGCCTTGCAGGCGATGGCCGATGCATTGCCCGCATTGGGTATCGTGGCGGCGGTTCTGGGGGTTATCAAGACCATGGCGTCGATTGACCAACCGCCTGAAATTCTGGGGAAGATGATTGGGGGGGCGCTGGTGGGCACGTTTTTGGGCGTGTTTCTGGCCTATGGGCTGGTGGGCCCGTTTGCTCTGCGCATCAAGGCGATTGTGGACGAGGACAACCACTTTTTCCACCTGATCCGCGAAGTGCTGATTGCCAACCTGCACCGCCATCCGCCGAACATTTGCATCGAAGTGGGCCGCCAGAACACCCCGCATCATGTGCGCCCGACGTTTGGCGATCTGGAAGAGGCGATGCGCGCGTTAAAGCAGGACGCAGCATGATGCGGTGGCTGATCCTGTGGTTGCTGCTGGCAGGACCAGTCTGGGCGGAAACGATCACCGTATCATCGGGTGAACATGACGGATATTCGCGGCTGGTTTTGCCATTGCCGGTGCAGTCAGACTGGCAACTGGGGCGTACTGATGCGGGGTATGAACTGGCCTTGACGGGCGATGATCTGCGGTTCGATCTGTCAGGCGTGTTCGACCTGATCCCGAAAACCCGCCTGACGGGTGTGTTTGTTGACCCCGCCACGGGCCGCTTGCAACTGTCCTTGTCCTGCGCCTGCCATGCCCTGCCGTTTCAGTTGGATGCGCGCACGCTGGTCATTGATCTGCGCGATGGCGCGGCACCGCCAGCCTCGTCCTTTGAACAGATGTTGGATGGCACGACGCCCGCGCCACTGGTGGCTGCAGCGCAACCCCGCCCACGCATCCGCCCGCAAGGTGATATGATGGCCCGTTATGACTGGCTGTCCGTACGGGCAGATGCGGGCCTGCCGGTACCGGTGATGCCGGATGCGCCGGTCGGTGCGCCTTTGCGGGCAAATCTGCGCGGTCTGGCGCCTTTGCGCGACAGGCTGTTACAGCAACTGAGCCGGGGTGCGGCGGATGGTGTGATCCAACTGGCCCTGCCAGAGGGGGAGCCAGAGGCGGAGGCCATGGCATTGGATGAAAATGGCCAAGTCCGCGTGACGAATTTGCCGGGTATGGCTGTTCAGCCAACACGGGGCACGGTCGATAGCCTGCAACCAGATGGCATGGCGTGCTTGCCAGACAGCGTGTTGAATGTGACCGCCTGGGGCGGTGCAGGCGACGCCGCCGCGCAGATTGCCACGGCCCGCGCCGCTTTGGTCGGCGAGTTTGACCGACCGGATCAGCTGGCGGTTGCACAGGCTGTGCGGTTGCAACTGAACATGGGGTTCGGTGCAGAAACTGAACTGATGATCGCGGGTTTTGGTGCGACGGATGCTGATGTACCGGTCTGGATCAGCCTTGCACGCATCCTGGACGACCGTGCGCAGACGGCGAACGCATTTGCCAATATGGCGGGTTGCGATACGGCGGCGGCGCTGTGGGCTGTGCTGTCCGTTCCGGATGATGTGCCATTGGCGGACATCAACGTGGCCGCCGTGCAACGCGCCTTTTCGGCGCTGCCACCGCATTTGCGCCTGCAATTGGGGCCGCGCCTCGCAGACCGCGCGTTGGTTCTGGGGGATGTGGAATTGGCGCGGTCGGTGGCGACAGCAACCAACCGCCCGACCCAAACCCCCGTTGGATCGCAGGCGTTGTTGCAGGCCGAGGTGGATATGGCAGCCGGGCGCGTGGCAGAGGTGGCCACCGCGATGGCAGATTTGCTGGCACAAGGCGGGCCAACATCCGCCGAGGCGCTGATTTTGCTCATCGAGGCCAAGGTTGCTTTGGCCGAACCCGTGACCCCGGACCTGCCAGAGGTTGCCGCATCTTTGCTGCGCGAATATGCGGGATCGGTGTTGGAGCCGAAATTACAACGGGCATGGCTGTTGTCGATGGCCGCAGCGGGCGATTTCGACGGGGTGTTTGACGCCGACCATGACGCAGGCCTGATGCCCGAGGTTTGGCAGTTGCTGGCGTCTATCGGCACGGATGACGCTGTGCTGAAACACGCTGTGTTGCCTGCGGGCACACCGGTGGTGGCGGAATGGCAAGCGGCAAAACATCTGGCCGCACGGCTATTGGCGCTGGGCTTTGCCGATGCAGCGGCCCAATGGGTGACGCCATGGCCGCCGGATGCAACCGATGCAGACCGGCAGTTGCTGGGGCAGATTGATCTGGCACGCAATGACGGGCGGGCGGTCCTGACAACGCTTGCAGGGCAAACGGCGCCCGCGGCATTGGTGTTGAAAGCGCAGGCCGAACAGTTGTTGGGGCAACCTGACCTTGCCCGGCTGAGTTGGGCAGAGGCGGGCGACGCGGCAGCCAGCGTGCGTGCGGCGGGATGGGCGCAAAACTGGGCTGAGGTGTCATCGGGGGGCAGTGGGGCATGGCAGGCCTCGGCTGCCTTGGTCGCGGTGCAAAGCACCGATCCGGCAGTTGCAGCGGGGCCCTTGGCAAAAGGGCAGGCTCTGGTGGCCGACAGCGCGGCCGTCCGGGCGGCGCTGGATGTTTTGCTGCAATCGGTGCCGCAACCCTGATCCGCTAACCCTTTGGCAAGGTTCGGCCTCTAGGGTTGCGACATGCTGGCAAACAAGCCGTTATCAGGGTGAAACCCGTGTTGATACTTAGTGGTCGTTTCTTGTGGTGTGTGCTGGCGTTTGCCCTGCCACATGTGGCAATTGCGGCAACCGCCACGGACGATCCGGCCAACCTGTGCCGCGATGCAGCCCTTGCGGCATCGGCGCACACGGGGGTTCCGGCGGATGTCCTGCTGGCCATTTCACTGACGGAAACAGGCCGCCGCGTGCAGGGCGAACTGCGCCCATGGCCTTGGGCGATCAACCATGCAGGAACCGGCGCGTGGTATGCCACAGAAGCAGAGGCTGTGGCGGCGATTGAGGCGTTGACGGGGCAAGGTCTGCGCAACTTTGATGTAGGTTGTTTTCAGTTGAACCACCGCTGGCATGCGGGGGCGTTTACATCGGCCACAGACATGATCGACCCTGTCCGCAATGCCGACTATGCCGCACGGTTTCTGCTGGATCATTACCGCGAGACGCAGGATTGGGGCCTTGCTGCCGCTGCCTATCATTCGGCCACGCCGGAATATGCCAGCCAGTATCAGGCGCGGTTTGAGGCGATTTTGGCCAACCTGTCGCCAACCGCCCTGCAAGACGGCAGCATTGCCGTGGCGGAGGAAGACCTCCCGGCCCGGCCAAATGCCTATCCGCTTTTGTTGGCCGGACAACACGGATCGGCAGGGTCTTTGGTACCCTTGGGCCAGATAGCGCGCCCCATGTTTGGGGTGGTCAACTGATGCAATTGCCAACTTTCGCCTTCAAGATGCTGGTCCAGCCGACCATTCTGCTAGCACTTGGCCTGATGGCCATCATCATCATGATGGTCCTGCCGGTGCCGTCATGGATGCTCGACATCGGCCTTGCGCTGTCTTTCGCGCTGGCCATTCTAATGCTGACCGTGACGCTGTTCATTGAACGGCCCTTGGATTTTTCGGCCTTTCCGACCATCCTGCTGGCCTCCCTGATGCTGCGCCTGTCGCTGAACATCTCGTCAACCAAGCTGATTATCGGGCAGGGCCATACCGGCACGGATGCCGCGGGCAAAGTGATCGAAGGCTTTGCCAATTTCATCATGGGCGGCAATGTCGTGCTGGGGCTGGTGATCTTTGGTGTGCTGCTGATCGTCAACTTTATCGTCATCACCAAAGGTGCCGGTCGCATGGCCGAGGTGGGCGCGCGCTTTGCATTGGATGGCATGCCGGGCAAACAATTGGCGATTGATGCAGATATGGCGGCGGGCGCGATCACCCATGCCGAAGCGCGCATCCGTCGCGAAAGAGAACTGGCAGAGACGAACTTTTTTGGCTCACTGGATGGCGCGTCAAAGTTTGTGAAGGGTGATGCGATTGCGGGCCTGATGATCACGGGGCTGAACATCGTGGTGGGGCTGCTGGTGGGTGTGCTGATGCATGACATGCCCTTTGGCGTGGCGTTTGAAACCTATGCGATCCTGACCGTGGGCGATGGTTTGGTGGGGCAAATCCCGGCGGTCATTATCTCGGTTGCGGCGGCGCTGCTGCTGGCGCGTGGCGGCGATAAAGGGGCCGTGGATGTGGCGTTCTTTGCGCAATTGGGCAAATACCCGGCGGCCTTGGGGACGGTTGCGCTGCTGATGGCGCTGTTTGCCGTGGTGCCAGGGATGCCTTTTCTGCCCTTCATGCTGGGGGCTGTGGTGCTGGCAGGCACGGCGATCTTTGTGGCGGGGCGGGATGAGGCGGATGCCGTGGTGCAGCCCGAACCCGTGGCCGCACCCCGGAAGAAACCCATCGGTGATGTGCTGGATTTTGATGATATCCACATCGAATTTGCACCCAACCTAGTGGCGATGATCCTGGACCCCGCCACGGGGCTGGACGCGCGGATTGCCAATATGCGCACCTATATTGCGGCGGCCTTTGGCGTGATCCTGCCTGAAATCCGCATCACGGATGAGGCGGCGCTCGCACCGGGCACCTACCGTATTCGCCTGTTGGGGGTGGAACGCGTGCGCGATGTGCTGATGCCCGACCGGGTGATGGTGCTGCTGGCCGATGGTGTGCAGGCCCCCGAAGGGCATGACGTTCGGGAACCCGTATATGGCGCGCCTGCACGCTGGATCTGGCCGGACGATCAGGAAGATGCGGCGCTGGCAGGGCTGACGGTGGTGTCGCCGACGGAAGTGCTGGCCACGCATCTGCTGGAAGTGATCAAGGCGAACCTGTCACGCATGCTGTCATTGCGCGGCCTGCGCCGTTTGCTGGATGAATTCGTAAACCTGACGGATACCGCACGGGGCGAGGCGAACAAGCGGCTGCTGGATGATCTGGTACCCGATAAGGTGCCGATGGAGTTGCTGCTGACGGTATTGCGCCTGCTGCTGGAAGAACGCGTGTCGATCCGCAACCTGCCACTGATATTGGAGGCGGTGTCAGAGGGGCGCAGTTACGGGGCACCGGAAGCGGTGTGCGAACATGTGCGGCAAAGGCTGGGGTTCCAGATTGTGGCTGAGTTGAAGCGGGATGACGGGACATTGCCGTTGATCCAACTGGCACCGGAATGGGAAAAGACCTTTGCCGCGCATCAGATTGACGGCGACCGTGGCCTGCGCGATGTGGCCTTGCCACCCGACCAGTTCAGCAAGCTGGCCAATGCGATGGCAGAAAAGCTGAACCGGGCGGCAGAGGCGGGCAACTTTCCGGCAATCATCACATCGACGTTGCGCCGCCGGTTTCTGCGGACCGTGCTGATGGCCAAGGGGCTGACCTCACCCGTGCTGTCCTATGACGAGATCGGCATGGATGCGCGCCCGGCGATTGTGGGGCAGGTGCCTGCATGAACGCGCTGATCCCGGCGATTGCCGATTTGGTGGGGCTGGCGCAAGACACGCTGCAGATCGGCTTTCTGGTGTTTTTGCGGGTGGGCGCGATGATGGCCCTGTTGCCGGCCTTTGGTGAACAGGCGGTGCCACAGCGCATCAAACTGGTGCTGGCCTTGGCGTTTACGGCCGTCACAGCGCCCGCTTTAGGGCCGGATTTGGCGGGTCTGGATGTGCCATTTGCCAAGCTGATGGCGACGGAAACGATTGCAGGGTTGCTGTTGGGCATAGGGTTACGCCTGTTCGTGCATGCCCTGCAAATCGCGGGGTCCATTGCGGCGCAGGCGGCGACGCT
The DNA here is from genome assembly GCA_031385205.1 of Rhodobacterales bacterium. Lineage (GTDB taxonomy): Bacteria > Pseudomonadota > Alphaproteobacteria > Rhodobacterales > Rhodobacteraceae > JAAFHS01. Next base: position 91 of record JANNBG010000324.1, on the reverse strand, counting down.
GTCGCAGTTCTTTGGTGGCGCGGGGCCAGAGCCGCAGCCAGCCTTTACCAATGTATTGGTCGTGGCGGGGTTGGCGGCGGCGGTGGCGACG
>JANNBG010000307.1:0-1528 GCA_031385205.1 Rhodobacterales bacterium | reverse complement strand
CCATCAACTATCTGCCGGACCGGGTGGATGCCAAGGCCACGGCCATCCGGCTGGTGACCGACGGGATCGGGCCGTTTTCGCGGTTCATCGAGCAGGGCTGCGAGATTTCGGTGCATCTGCTGGTGCATTCGATGGGGGCTTATGTGCTGCGTGAGGCGTTTGATGATGCGGATGACAGGCCGGCGGTGGCGGCGACGAGTTGGACGGTCAGTCAGGTGATGCTGTGTTCGGCGGATGTATCGGCGGATAGTATGGGGATGTCGGCGTCGTCATCTTCTTTGTATCGCCACTGCGTCAGGCTGACGAATTACTCCAACCCCTATGATGCGGTGCTGTCGATTTCGGGCGTCAAACGTGTGGGCGTCTCGCCACGGGTCGGGCGGATCGGGCTGCCGGTGGGGGCTCCACCCAAGGCGGTGAATGTGGATGTGGGCGACTTTTATGATGCGAACCGGGCCAATTTCGCGCATATCCCCAACAGCGATCACAGCTTTTACTTCTATGATCCGACGTTCCTGAAGGATGTGCATTTCACGCTGAAGGGCGAAATTGACCGGGCGTTCATCCCGACGCGGGTGCTGCGGGGGGACAAGCTGCATCTGAAGGTGTGATCCGGGCAAGGCGGCGCGGCGTATTGTGTAAAAGAGGTTCATCATGCGCCGTATCGCCCTGTCATCCCTGCTGATTGTAGCCGCCTGCACGGGCAAGCCTTCGTTCAATGATGCCAGTCTGACGGACCGAAAGTTCGATCTGGAACAGTTCTTTGACGGCAATCTGGTGGCGCATGGGCAGTTCCAAGACGTCTTCGGCACGGTGCGGCGGCAGTTCACGGTCAAGATTGCGGGGGATTGGGATGGCAAGCGGCTGAAACTGGTGGAGGACTTCGTCTATGAGGACGGGTCAACGGAGCAGCGGGTTTGGACACTGGTGAAGACCGGGGACGAGACATGGCGCGGCACGGCACCGGGCGTGGTGGGCGAGGCTGTGGGGGTGGAACAAGGGGATCGTTTCAACTGGCGCTATACGATTGATTTGCCGGTCCCTGCGGCGGATGGGGCGGGAAAAACAGTGCGGGTGACGTTTGATGACTGGATCTGGTTGCAGTCGGATACGCGCGCGTTCAACCGGGCGTATATGCAGCGGTATGGGGTGGATGTGGGGGATGTGAGTATCTCGTTTGAGAAACGGTGAAGGGGGGCCAAGTCTCTGAATTTGTGCGAAAAAATTTGCAAAATCCTTCGAAGGATTTTGGCCTCAACCCCCTAAGTCCGCGTCTGACCCCGGCACCGGGTCATACCCACTGCCGCCCCACGGATGGCACCGGCATATGCGATGTGCCGTCAGATAGCCGCCCTTCATGGCACCGTGACGCGCCAACGCCTCCAGCGCATAGGCGGAACAGGTGGGTTGGAACCGGCAGCCATTGCCGACCCAAGGCGACAGGAGCAGGCGGTAGGCGCGGATGGGAGCGGCGAGCAGATAGGCTGCGGGGGTCATGGGGTGGCTTTGTGCACGGCGCGCAGGGCGC
>JANNBG010000305.1:0-1570 GCA_031385205.1 Rhodobacterales bacterium | reverse complement strand
AAACTGCAGGCCGCCCTGCAGCGTCTTGCCGAAATCGGATAAATCCTTGGCGCATTTCTGCCTGTCCGTGGTCCTGCCTTGCCAAGGTGCAGGCACGGCATAACGCAACTGTGTACAGATCGCGCGACAAAAAAAGGGGCGGACCGGCCCCCGCGCATCCATTCGCCCGGTCTTTTATGAGTAATCCATGCCAGATGACGTGCTTTTCGTTGGCCATTCCCTCGTCGGCACCACCATGCCGCGTATGCTGGATGCCCTGCTCCCGGCCTCGCAGGCCGTCCGCGCACAGGTGATCAACGGCGCATCGCTGGCCTATAACTGGGACCATGGTGCCGGGGCCCAAGGGGTCAACGCCCGCGCCGCATTGCCCACAGGCGTTTACGGCACGCTGATCCTGACCGAAGCCGTCCCGCTGCGCGGGCATCTGCAGTGGTCCAATACCTATGGTGTTGCGCGCGACTATGCCGCCTTGGGCTGGGCGGCAAACGCCGCGACCCGCGTGATGATCTATGAAACCTGGCATGACATCGGCAGCAGTGCCACCGCATGGCGCGCCGCCCTGACCACCGACCGCGCGCTCTGGCAGGGCATCGCAGACCACGTCAACGCCGCAAAACCCGCAGGCGCGCCCACCGTTGGCATCGTGCCGGGCGGGCAGGCCCTGGGCCTGATGCATGATGCCACCGTCACCGGGCGCGGGCAGGGCATCACGCAAATCCAGCAGTTGTTCAGTGACCAGATTCACCTGAATGATGCGGGCAACTACCTCATCGCCCTTGTGCAGGCCGCAGCCATCTCGGGCCGCAGCCCTGTTGGCCTGACACACAATCTGACCGGCGCCTGGGGCCAGTCGTTCGGTGGCTGGACCGCTGACCAGACCATCCTCTTTCAGCACATCGCATGGGAAGCCGCCGCGCGCGCACCGGGTGCGCTTTTGGCCACCGCTGCGATCCGGCCGCAACTCCGCCTCGGCACAACCGCCGCTGAGGCACTCACGACGGGCAATGGCGATGACCGGGCCTATGGCAACCGTGGCAATGACACGGTCAATGGCCTGAGCGGCCATGACCTGCTGAACGGCGAAGGTGGCAGTGACCTGCTCTATGGCGGCGCGGGCAATGACTTTGTGCAAGGGGGCAGTGACAACGACCGGCTTTTTGGCGGCACCGGAAGTGACCGATTGCGTGGCGGGTCAGGCAATGATGTTCTGACCGGCGCGACGGGTGCGGATGACTTCGTCTTTTCGCGCGGCGGCGGTGCCGACCGGATCGCCGATTTCACAATCAGCCAAAGGGACGCGCTGCTGCTGGATGACGCGCTTTGGACAGGCCGCCTGACGCCCGCGCAAGTGATCAGCCAATTTGCCAGCGTCACCAACGCGGGCGTTCTGTTCAATTTCGGCGCGCAAGATACGTTGCTTTTGGCAGGGTTGACCGCAACCACAGGGCTTGCCGCCCAGATCGAGATTTTCTGATCCGGCGGGCCCGCATCGCTGGCAGCCTTATGGTGCCAGCAATTGCCCCAGACCCAAGCCCTCGAAAAGCGCGCCCTGCACCCGCAGCACCGCCAG
>JANNBG010000247.1:0-6400 GCA_031385205.1 Rhodobacterales bacterium | reverse complement strand
ATGGGTGGTTGGCTGAACCTGCGTTATCAGGGGTGGGACTGGGAAACCTTTGACGACGAACGCGAGGTCATCCTCAAGCCGGGCGTGTGGTTCAGTCCGGGTGGCAAACTGAGCGGATCACTCTGGGCCGAGATCGGCAAGTTCGAAAAGAAGGCCGTTCAGTACACCGAAGACTACGTCAAGATCGGAGTGTCGGCCGATTACAAACTGACCGACATGTCACGACTGTCGGGCTCTGTCAGCTACAAATGGCGCACGGACAGGGACGGCATCGCCGACACCGAAAGGGAGCGCGTCTATCCCTTTATCGGCGTGAACTACGTTCTGGATTTCTGAATGCGTGACGGGTGGGCCACGGCCTGCCCGCACCTTGCCCCTTGGGAGGATCACATGAATTCTATGCGCTTCACAGCCCTGTCCGCCGCCCTTATGGCCGCAACAGCGCTGTCTCACCCCGCTTTTGCCGACTCCAAAGTCACCGTTTCCGGCTGGGATGACCTTGGCAAGATGATGACGGACGTCATCAACCCGCAGCTTGCCGCCACGCAGATCGTGGCGGAATACAATGCCGTTCAGGGCGATTTTCAGAAGTTCCTGCTGAATGGCCTGTCATCAGACACAGCGCCCGATCTGTTCTATGTGGATATCAATTGGGCCTATCCGGTGTTTGCCTCGGGCAAGGTTGCCGAACTGCCGGAAGCCGAATTTGCAGCCATTCTGGATGCCATGCCCGATGCGCTGAAGGCTGCGTTCTATCAAGATGGCAAGCTATATGGCGTGGCAAAGGACTATGCGACGCTGACCATCGCCTATAACCGCGACCTGTTCGAGGATGCAGGCGTTGACGTGCCGTCCGACGACGACACTTGGGAAACCTTGGGCGTAAAGCTGCAGGCCGTTTCCGACACAATGGGTGACGGGTTCTATGGCACCTGCTTACCTGCGGGCTATGACCGGTTTGGAGCCGTGGCCTTTGCGCATGGCTGGACGCCGTTTGACGACGCGGGCAAGACCACGCTTGACGCTAACTTTGCCGCCGCGCTGACCTTCTGGAAAGGTCTGAAAGACTCGGGTGCTGGTGCGGTGCCCGCCGATATCGGCATGGACTGGACGGGTGGTTGCCTTGCATCCGAAAAGGTTGCCATCGCCATCGAGGGCGCCTGGATCAACGGCTTTCTGCGCGATAACGCGCCCGCCATGGAATATGGGTCGGCCATGATGCCCAAAGGCCCCGGCGGGCAGCGCGGCAATTTCATCTACACGGTTGCCTGGTCGCTCAAGGCCAATGCGGCCGATCCTGCAGCAGGAATTGCCACGATCAAGGCCCTGGTCAGTCCGGAATCGCAGGCCTTCCGGCTGGAAAATTATGGCGCGATCCCGATCGACATGGACCTTTCCAACTTCCCCTTCCTTGATGCCGAAGGCAAGGCCAACGACTTTTTGCGCAAAAGCATTGCAGGTGCGCAGGACGGTGTGGTGATCCCGTTTTCGGGTGGCAAGAACGGTGGCGCGTGGATGGAGGTGATCAATTCCGTGATCAGTGACGTGATGGTCAACAACACCCCGGTCGAAGAGGCCATCAGCAAAGGCCAGGCAAAGCTCGACGCGCTTCCGCTTTGATCCTGCCCTGGCCGCCGGGGGGACACCTCCCTCCCCTCCGGCGGCTTCCAGTGTTTCGCAAAGGAGTGGCCCATGTCTCGATCATTCAAAGATACCGCCGCGTCGCTGGTCTTTCTGGTGCCCTTCGGTATCGCGGTCTGCGTGTTTTTCCTTTATGCCATGGCCCGCACGGTTTGGTTTTCCTTCACCGATTATGACCTGTTCAACCCACCAAAATATGTGGGTCTGGCCAATTATGTGAATATCTTCAGGAATGACCTGTTCCTCACGGCCATCAAGAATACCCTGATCTATTCGGTCACGATCACCTTCTTGCAAACCTTCCTTGGCCTGCTTTTGGCTGTTGCGATTGACCGCAAGGTGCGCGGCATTTCGTTCTTTCGTACGGCGTTCTATTTCCCGTCGATCCTGTCTTCGGCCGCCGTCACGCTGATCTTTTTGTGGATCTTTCAGAAGAACGGCATGATGAACCAGTTCCTGAGCTGGATGTCCGGTGCGGGCCTCAAGATTCTTGTCCTCGCGCTGTTGATCCTCGCATTCAACTGGCTTTTGTCGCTATGGGACCGCATGCGCGGCTATCCGGCGACGTGGTGGGAGCCGCAGAACCTGATCCTCGGCCTGATCCTTGCCGCGCTGGCGATGACGGCAATCAACGCATGGGGCCTGCTGGATGCCGAACCTCGGCTGGTTGAAATTCAATGGCTGAACTCGACTGAAAAGGTCGCAGGCCTTGCCGTGCCGCTATGGGCCATCACCTTGCAAAATCTGTATACGACGGCGCCGTCGATGATGCTGTTGTTTCTGGCAGGCCTGCAGAACATTCCCAAGGAGCATTACGAGGTGTCCAAGATCGAGGGCGGATCATTCTGGCAGAACTTTGCCTATATCATCGTGCCCAGCTTAAAGCCGATCATCTTTCTGGTCACCACCACCAGCCTGATCGGCACCCTGCAACTGTTCGATCAGGTGGCGCTTTATGGCAGCTCTGTGCCGTTTGAAAGCCGGGTCACGCTCGCCTATTACATCTACGATGCAGCCTTTCCATCAGGTGCGACTCCGCGTGTGGGCGAGGCATCGGCGGCGGCCATGATCCTGACGGTGCTGACCCTGGTCATCATTCTGGCGCAGCGCCTGTTCAACATCACCGATAGCGGAAAGGACAACCAATGACCGCCGCCGTTACGGACGACATCACCCCGCTGATCGATCACGCGCACCTGCAACGCTATTACAAACGCAGGGCCTGGGCGCGGGTGTTCTGGGTCTATTTCATGTTGCTGGTCATATCGGTGCTGTGTCTGGGTGTGTTCTACACCGCCTTTATCGCCTCACTGAAATCAGACCCGACCGAACGCCCCTTCAGCTTTGTTCCCGACCAGATCTCACCCCGCAACTGGGTGCTTGCGGGCAAACTGGGTGAGGCAGGTGGCGGGTCAACCCTGTTTGGCGGCTGGCGCGAAGGCGGCGAAGTGGTGTTCGAGGTCAAGATGGGGGCGGAGGCGGCCGCAGACATCACGCCGCCCGAAGTCACCGTCCCGCGTGACCAAAGTGCCACCCGGCCACGGGCCGCATATGCAGTGGATTATACCGTCATTTCCAAGGTTGAAGAAATTGGTGCAGGCGATGCGGCACAGTTCAAGCTGTTCAAAGGGCCCAACGCCGAAGACGTGACCGGCCCGTGGAAGACCTATCGCGTTACCCTTACCTATCTGCCCGGTGCCGACGGCAAGGCCCCCGAAATTGACAATCTGCCGCTGACCCTGACCATGCCCAAAACCCAAGGCATCGTCTCGGCCAGCCTGCCCCCAACCAAGATCGAACGCCGCGGGCGTGCGGCGTCTTGGGATAACGCCGCCCCGGGGGCCTTGGGATACGCCTTCAACAACTATTTCCGCGTGTTTTCGGAAACGCGCAACGATGACACGGGCCAGAGCTTGTTTGCCACATGGATCATGAATTCATTCAAACTGTCGTTCGGGCGGGTCATCCTGAACCTCTTTGTCGCCATCACCGCTGGTTATGCCCTTGCCCGCCTTGATCTTGGCATCTGGAAGCGCCCGATCTTCTTTCTGCTGATCTTCGTGATGGTTGTGCCGGGTCAGGTGCTGTTCATTTCGAACTATCTGGTGCTGAAGAACATCGGCCTGCTGAACACCATGTGGGGGGCCATTCTGATCGCCGCTGTGTCCGCCGGGCAGGTGTTTGTGATGAAGCAGTTTTTTGAAAGCATCCCCAAAACGCTTGAAGAGGCGGCCTTTATCGACGGGGCCTCGCGCTTGCAGGTGCTGTGGTATGTCATCCTGCCCTTGTCGGTACCCGCTGTCCTGACTGTCGTGTTGACTTCGTTCCAAGGTGCCTGGAACGACTTTTTCTGGCCGCTGATCATCTTGCAAAGTCCGCAAGAGGCACTCGCCCTGCCTGTCGGCCTTTTGTCTTTCCGTACTGTCTATGGGGCGGCGGGCGACTGGGGTCTGATCCTTGCCGGGGCCTTCATCTCGGTCGCACCGATCATCGTCATGTTCTTTGTGTTTCAACGCTACTTCGTCACATCCGACGTGGGCGCAGGGGTCAAAGGCTGAAACGGGGTCCGGCCCCAAAGGCCGAACCAGCAACATTTTAAATGGGAGAGCATGATGGCGCAGGTCAGCCTGAAGAATGTAAAAAAGGCGTTCGGCGCGGTGAACGTCATCAAGGGCGTCGATATCGAAATCGCCAACGGCGAATTCGTAGTGTTCGTCGGCCCCTCTGGCTGTGGCAAATCGACCCTGCTGCGCATGGTAGCAGGGCTTGAGACGATCAGCGGAGGGGAATTGCGCATCGGCGGCGCGCTGGCCAATAACCTCACTCCCAAAGAGCGCGGCGTGGCCATGGTGTTCCAATCCTATGCGATTTTCCCGCATATGACTGTGCGCGAAAACGTGGCCTTCGGGATGAAGCTGAACGGTGTGCCCAAGGCGGAACGCATGCGCCGTGCGGATGATGCCGCGCGCATCCTGCAGATGGAACACCTGATGGAGCGAAAGCCCAGCCAGCTGTCGGGTGGCCAACGCCAGCGCGTGGCGATTGGCCGGGCGATCGTGCGCAACCCCGAAGTGTTCCTGTTCGATGAACCCCTGTCCAACCTTGATGCATCTTTGCGTCAGGCCATGCGCATGGAAATCGGCCATCTGCACAAGCAGCTGGGTGCCACGATGATCTATGTGACGCATGACCAGATCGAGGCGATGACGCTGGCCGACAAGATCGTCGTCCTGAAAGACGGGTTGGTGCAGCAGATCGGATCACCCATGGACTTGTTCCACCACCCCGAAAACGCCTTCGTGGCAGGCTTTATTGGCGCGCCGTCGATGAACTTTCTGGAGGTAGATGTGAAAGAGGTGCGTGATGGCTGGGCCGTTGTCGCCTCGGCTTCGGTGGCACCGGTCAATGTGGCGCTGACCAACCCTTCGCTACGCGAGAAACTGCAGATTGGCAGCAAAGCAAAGCTGGCCATTCGCCCGCAATATCTGGTTCAGGCGGCGTCAGGTCAGGCAGTGTTTTCGGGCCGGGTCGAGGTGATCGAACGGTTGGGCACGGAAACGGTGGTCAACCTCAAGATCAACGATGCAGAGCGGGTGCTGATGTCGATCTCGCAGGATCTGGCGTTCGACATTGGCCAAGACGTCGGGGTCAGCTTCGATCCCGAAAAGGCCCATCTTTTTACCGCCTGAAGCAACGGTTTGCCGACCCACCAGGATTCAAGTCAGGTTGAGAGGCGTGCAAGACTGCCCGTTTTCTGACGACCTTGGCCCTTACGCGGTCAGTATGATGCACCCGGAGCGCGTCTGACGTAGGTTAAGACGTATCCGGCACATTGAAAATGGATTTGACATTTGCTTGGGGTGAAGGCGTCTCGCCGAAATCCCGTCCCACTCCAAGCGACCTCAACGGAGCGTTCGTCGGCGTTCCGGAACAGTACCTGCGGCTTGGTGAACACCACTTCGATAGGGTTCAGATCGGGGCTGTACAAAAGGGGGGCAGGACCATCAGGTGCGCGCCTGCGTTGCGGATGAACTGGCGCGCGGGGGCCTTTGTGGTTGCCGAGGTTACCGGCGATGACCACGATGCGGGTGTCAATGCTGGCACGCGACATTGGTCAACCCAAGCCCTGACCGCATCCGGCACGCTGCCATTGCCAGATCCGCACGGCTGAAGCCACCGAAACCCCAAACCGTTTCGCCGCCGCCCGAACCGTCTTCTCGTTTTCCAATGCCTTTGCGACGCGTACCCTGATCTCCATGGACAGTGGCAAGACCATGCATCCCGCCATCATCTGTTAGAAAAAGCGACCCATAAAACAATGCGAGGCGGACTCCACATTCCGATTCACTGACATGCGGACATGCGCGAATGATGGCTTACCCCACCATCTCCTTCACTGCCGTCAGCCGCAGTTCCGGGTAGTCGCGTTCCACCCGGTCGATGTCCCACTTCAGCCGTGTCAGGAACACCATGTCGCCGTCGTTATCGGTGGCGATGTGGCCTTTGTTCACGTTCACGAACCGCTCCACCTCGGCCTTTGGGCCTGCCACCCAGCGGGCGCTGGTGAAGGCGGAGGGTTCGAACCGTACGGGCAGGGCATATTCCTGCTCGATCCGGCTGGCCAGCACTTCGAATTGCAGCGCCCCCACGACACCGACGATATAACCCGACCCGATCATCGGTTTGAAGACCTTGGCTGCCCCTTCTTCGGCGAATTGCATCAGGGCTTTTTCGAGGTGTTTGGCCTTGAGAGGATCAC